>JACZJK010000005.1 GCA_014860575.1 Bacteroidales bacterium | reverse complement strand
CCCCAGGGTGAATGACGGAAATCAGCCTTTTCAACGGTTACATTGGAATAAGCGGCAACATCAAATACAACTCCGTAGCCATAATTAAACTGCTGGAAGTAACCATCAAGGGGAACTCCATTATGATATTTTATCTCATACAATTCTCCTGTGCCGCCACCGCCGCCACCGCCGCCGCCGAATGGATCACAGGTGCCGGGAGCTTCCCATGTGAGGGCTACTGCATGGCCTACGTCTTCGCCTTCGAGGTTGCATGGAGGGTAGAGGAATTGTGATGTAAATACATAGGTTATCATTTCAGAAATACCACTTTCATACACTGCCTGTACTCCTGCTGTGTATGTTTGTCCATAGTTGACGTATTCAGGCTGGTACTGGAAGAAGGTTTCTTCGGTAAATCCGGCAACTACGTCGTCAAGATAAACAAAGTATCCCAATACGCTGCGATCGCCGCCATCGGCAACTTCGCCATATACCATGATGTTGTCAATATTCCAGTTGTTGATGTTAAATGAATTAGCGCCATAAGCCCGGAATCTTACTTTGAAATTCTGCCCGAGTGCATGTTGGGTAATGTCATGTGTGTAGGAAGTCCAGGCAATGCTGCCACCGGCATTGGTATAATTAGCTACATTCACCCATGAGCTGCCGTTCCAGACATCAACCCCCATTTGCTCGAGTGTTGCGGTGGAGTAGTTACTCAGATAAAGATCGTATTTCAGCATAATGCTTGGCAAGCCTACTCCGCTAAATTCCTGACTAACCATTGCATGAGAATAATTTGTTATGCTTGGAGAGAAATAGAATCTTGCTGAAGGTGCAGGATTGCCAAAGGTAGTTATCACGCTCCAATGGGGTGTTGGCGGATCTATCGTCCATGCATTGGCCGTAAAACCTCCTGAACTCCAATTTTCTGCTAGAAGATCGAGGCTTATTTCGGGAGCCTCCCATGTTGCATGAATCTGCACCGGGTTCACATAAAGGCCTGTAGGAGGGATTGGAGTTTCCATCAATGATACATTGAACATGTGTGTAGCATCCTCAATCTCAACATTCATCATGTAGGGATCATAAGCAAATTTGAATACAGTTAAATCGTAATTACCTTTCCAGACATCTATGAATTCCACTTCACCATCTGCATTGGTAGTTGCATTGTAATTGTACTGAGGGAAGACGGTGTTTTGCAATGCAACCTGAATTCCTTCAGGAGAAACGCCGGGATCGGATAAAGTAACAACTACGCTGACATCACTTCCCCAGTTTTTACCAAGCACATTCGAGAATGTTGGTTCGGAGAAAATGTCGAGTGCATATTTGGCTTTTACAGCCCAGCGGTATGCACCGTCATCAAGGCCTGGCCATGAATTGTCAACAATGGAAGTACCGGTAGGATCACCGAGTAAAGTCCACAATGATTCGTCTCCTTCGTCGCCTTCACCCAGCCGGTAAACACGGTAACCAATTGCGGCCCTGTCCGGAGTTCCGGTTCCTTCAATTGGCTTGAATATACCAGCACCAACCGGTGCAACCACATTTTGTGGAGCTTCCAGGAATAATGCACCTATTGATATCCTTTCTGACCCGATGAGTTCATCACTTGCATAAGCAAGCATGCCCGGGCCACCAGGGCCTTCCACAATTGCACGCATCATAAAATCGTTGAAACCGGCCGGAGTCCATGGTGCGCCACCTGTAAAGAAGCGACTGTAACTACGCATTACAGGACTAGTTTGATCAATTGCTATAGGAGCACAATTGGGGAAATTTCCACCCTGGATCATCACCAGGTAGAAATCACCACTATTAATTGTAATATCAAATTCGCTGAAGTTGAAGTTTACCCAGCCATAATCTGTTGGTGTAACAGTAACAAGACCAAGTTCTTCACCAGGATAGCCGTTGGGGCCGCTGTCATCATAAACAGCCATCTGGAAGGGAACCAATGCATTACCATTTGGAGGATAAGTGCCGTCATAGATGTTAACAGAACCTGCAAGAACTTTTACCGGATAACCTGCCGGTGTGAAACGCAAGGCGTTCATATTGCCCGAAAGCCCCCAGGCGGTTGCATTGTCAGCAATTCCATCGTCGTACATAATTTCATACTGGCCGCCTGGTAGACCCCAACTGATATTCACTGCTGTTTCACCGGTGTTTAGTTCGGCAAGTACCGGGCCCGGAACATTGGCTGATTCATATAACATCAGATCAAGAACGTGGGTTTGGCCTGACATGATTGTGACTGGTTCATACAAGGTAGCATAGCCAGCTTTATGAACCTCAAAAATATATTCTCCGCCAAAAAGGATGAATTCATATTCGCCACCGGCGACAGTCACATATTCCAGATCACCTGCTATTACAAGTGCACCAACTACAGGCTCATTTGTTGCTGCATCAAGAACTACACCGGAAATTGTCCCTTCCGAAGGCCCATCGAACTCAATGGCACCGGGGTCGGGCGTTGTTGTTCTTGGTTCGCCATAAATATCAAAAGGAACATAGGCTGTAAGATCGGCACCGATATTATCAGCAAACGGACTTTGTGGTGTGAGATCGCCGGCATCAACATCAACAAACATAGGATCGGCATCAACGCTGTTCTGATCGAAAAATGTTTGCCAATCGCCAAGTGTATTATAGCTGGCTGCATTCCAGTACCCCATGTAGTTTGTACCGGCTGTTGCACCCATGTATAGAACATTATTGTCAGAAGTAACAGTGGCTGTATTTGTGGCTAAATACATGCAATATTTAATCCCGGTTGAGTTGGAGTTTACCGATACAATATTATTACGGATATCTATGACGGAATTGGCTCCGGAATGATAAATGCCACGGATAATGCTTGATCCGGTATGATTAACATGATCCATTGCCACGGTATTATGATATAACCTTGTATTGCTGGTAGTGATCAGGTATATTGCATACTGTGAACCATTCATCCCTTCGAAACCACGCACAAGGTTATTTGCAATTAGTACTTCCTGACCGGCTGTGGCATTTAATCCTGTACCATAAATACCATAAGCTGTTGATGTTGAAACAGTGCTGCCTGCAAAATCAAAGATCTGATTATTGGTAAACTCTGTACCGCTCATATCTGAAGCAAGGTAGAGCATATAAGATGTGGAAATCTCACTTCTTTCCGAACGATAAATCATGTTTTCGGAAAAAACAGCATTATTCTGCCCACGCACATAAAGCCCGTAGAGACGAAAGTCCCTGATCTCATTATCAGTTATCATGCTGCTTTCAGCAAACGGAGCTGATGTTGGCCCATTGATTACCATGCCATAATATCCGCCAACTGCTTCACAATTAGTAACCGTCAGGTTGCTTGCAGCCAGGCCGGCTGTGGTTGCCCCTGTTGCGCTGTTGCTCGTCACAAATGCAACAAAGTTTGTAAGTGTGGCAGTCATATCGGCAACGAACTGGCAATTGTTAAATGTATTGAAATCAGCGTTGTTAGTCAGCCAAACAGCCCATCCATATTCTCCCGTAACAGAGCCCAGCGCTTTGATAATGAGGTTATCAACGGTAACATAGTCGGTGCCGTTAAGTTTTAATGTTCCGCGCTCGTTTGTATTTGCTGATAAAAACTGAAGTGTTTCGCCATTACCATTGATGGTTAGTGTGTTTACTGCACTACTGTTAGGAAGTTCATTCAACATTACCTGCTCGGTATAAGGTCCGGTTCCAACGGCCACATCTACAACCACCGGTCCGGCAAAGCCGCCTAAATTAATTGCTGAGGCAAAGTCGCTGAAGTTGTTGAAATTAGTGCCACTTGAAGGTAAAGTGCTGTTGATGGTATAATTGCCTGATAAAGGATCACTGGTAGTCTGGAAAAAGGCAGGTCCTGCCCAGTTACTCAGATCACCGCTTCCGCAGTCAGCCTGTACATAAAAAGCATATTGCGTTAATGGGCTTAATCCTGCTAGGTTGTATGGATTGGTGTTTACGTTTGGAATCAGAGTTCCTTCAGTTACCGGATTGAAACCTGGAGCGCCATACTTAATATTCCAGATTGTCTCTGAACCTACAGGTGTCCAACCCAAATCTGCAGAGCTGGTGGTCAGGTTGGTGGCCATAAGATTAAAAGGAGGCAAGCAGCTTGCTACTACTCCCGTAATCTGCATATTGGCTCTATTCGGAGATGTGGTTGCAGCATTTGTGGTGCCACAGGCAACCACGGCATCACTGCGGTAGAAAGCAGCTAAAGGGACACTGGTTTCTGTATAGAACACTGAAGCATTTTGAGTGAAATCACCCGGAATAATATCAAAGCAAATATCAATCAACAAACCGGATGTCCCATCCCAGAGAAAAGGATTGGAGAAAGTATGCGTATTCCAGCCAGCTACGGGAAGAAAATTAGGATTCGTCCAAACAGTTGTATACGCTCCATTGTCGAAGGTTGTTGTTAACTCATTTACAGTGGTGTGTTTGAGTTTGATGGTGTAATTAGGCATCGAAGAGCAAGTGTTCATATTATCAACATTGAAACCCAACGCTGTAATATTACCAGGCAACAAGCCTATGCTCGTAAGCTCAGATGCCAGGATCAGATACTGAACCCTGTGGTTCTTGTAATATGTTCCGTAGGGAGTTGGGTGCACAGTTGTAGCATTGCTCACTGTTCCCGATCCCAAAGTTACTGTTTGCCCCCAAGCAATTGAGCTTAAAAAGGCAAATGCCGCGAAAAAGCATAAAAATTTTTTCATTGTTTTGATATTGGTTAATACAAAATGTCAAAATTATGACAAGCAAAAAGCGGTTTACCCCTACTCGCATTTTATAAACTTTCGTAATATAAATAATTACAACTTCATATTCAGAGTGTTGTAGTCTGGTAAATGTGATTATTTTATATAAAAAGGCAAGGTGTATCTGTAATTTTTAGCGGCATCCCTCATAAGCTATCAATGGTTAACGTACAAAAACACAGCAAAAGTGAGGTGTTCAGCCATAACGATTAAATATTAAAGCCTGCCCGGCTGCACATTCTATGTTTCATCGCATAAAAAAAGGGACCCGAAAGTCCCTTTTATTAAATAATCAGTTATTTGAAAATATTACCTGCTGATGAGAATCCTCTTGTTAAAGGTTTGACCGTCAGCAGTGATGAGTTGCAGGATGTAAGCGCCGGAGTGGTAAGGTTTCACATCAATGCTCGTGGTGCCTGCACCCGTTACATTGCGCTCGTAAACCACCTGGCCGGTATAGCTGAACATCCTCATGTGGGTGATGCCCTGTGTAGTGGCAACATTCAAGACTTCGCTGGCAGGAACCGGATATACCATCACAGCTTCCTTGTCAACTTCATTGATGCCTACCAGTACGTCAAGGGTTACAGGAACGATTACTTGTGGGGTAAGCGGGTCGTTGCTGTTTACCTTAATATTGGCAGTGTATTCACGAACTTCAAGACCCGTTGCATCGAAGGTAACAGTGATCGGCAATGAACCGCCCGGAGCTACGTTGCCTGAGTTGGGTGATAAACTCAACCAGAGCCCGGCTCCAGGGTTTAGCCTGGCGCGGATGTTCCAGTTGTAGTTTAATCCATAACCTGCAAGGTGTTCCCATAAGGTTCCATCCATTGAGATCCAGTCGCCATTAGGATTGGCAGGGCCTGCATCACAACCGGCTGGATAGGATCCACCTCCGTGGGTTACTTCATAACCTACCCACAGGTCGGTTCCGTCAAGAATTAATGAACTGGACAACTCAATGTTTTTCCAACTCATAGCAGTTGAAGTAAATGCCTGTGAATGCAATAAAGCACCCGGGGCGGTTCCTGTGCCTGCACCCCAGATCTTAAGGGTTGTGCTACTGGGTACATCGTTGATGTAAACATCAACCGAGGTGAGCGCGTAACCTGCATACTGTCCTACCATTGATGAGGGATAACGGGCAGCCACATGGAAGGTTCCACCGGCTGTGAGACCGATTGCGTCAAAGTTAGCCCCATCGTAGTTCAGGATTACTTCGTCCCTTGCCGGTTCTTCAGCATCTCCACCCGGAATAGCATTGGCTGCGCTAAGGTCTAGACCTGAAATCACAACTTTTTCGCCTGGTTCAACAGGATAAACTGTGAACTCATTTGACTTGTCGAGGTACTCGATCTGGGTCGTAAAGTTCATGGCTCCATCTCCCACATTGGAAACGGTGAGTTGTTGGGTAGCCATTGTTCCTTGAGTCAAAGCCTGAGTCAGTGATGTTGGGTTCACAGAAATTTCCGGTGGCAATACCTGGTGCAGTTTGATGTTATCAAGATTCCACCAGTTGATGTTGAAGCTGTTGGCTCCGTTGGCAACAAACCTTACCCTGGTCATCTTACCGGCGGCATGTTGGGTCACATCAAAGTTATTTGTAGTCCATGGAATAGCATTGTCATTCTTGTGTTCAGCTACAAATACCCATTCTGAACCATCCCAGATTTCAACGGTCATCTTTTCCGCTGCGGTAGCTGAGAAATTGTCAAGTAAGATGGCATAAGTAAGGGTTACATTCTGCAATGCTGCCCTGGCGTCAATTTCAACACTGGTAAGTGCATTTGAGTAATTGGTAACCGATGGGCTCCAGTAGAATTCGGCACTTGGTGCAGGGTTGCCTGCGGTGGTGCTCATTCTCCAGTTGCCTTGTGCGGGAGTAAATGTCCAGCCCTGTGTTGTAAAGCTGCCCGATGTCCATGTTTCTTCAAACGGGAAATTTGGATCCTGTGGAGTAAGTTCAACATTCAGGGTGTGGGTCTGCTGCCATACAACCTCGAAGTCTTCTTCAACGTAAAGGGCATAGCCGATCTTGTCGAATTCAATGTCATAAACACCTTCATAAGCCACCAGCGTATAAGTACCGTTGGCTTGTGTAGTTGTTGTGAATTCACCTGCCGTGATCATTACACCTTCAACCGGCTGGAAGGTAACTGCGTCAAATACAATTCCCTGAACAAAGCCTGTTCCGGGTGCTACGGTAACGGTAGTTGGTCCTTCAGGAAGTGATTCAACCAGGTCGTCATCGTATTCGTAAATTGCGGTAACTTTATAGTTATAGTCACCGGCAATAAGTGGGGTGTCGAGGTATTCAAATGTCTCGCCATCCACTTCGGCAATCATTACATTGTCACGATAAATGCGGAAACCGGCTGTTTCAACAGGGCCACCGCCACCACCACCTGTGTCTGGAGCCAATTCAAGGATCCATATTACATCATTTTGTGCACAGCCAAGGAATACCCATTTACCAGGTATCAACTGGTTGGTGATAGTCAAACCTCCTGAGATTGAACCAGCGGCAATAACACCGGTAGTGGCAACATCAAAGGATTGAATTACAGCCCCTGTAGTCAGGTTGATCTTCACAAGAATGTTATTGCTGGCTGGCTGGGTGTAAGCCCAAAGGTATGGCCCGCCTTCACTGACATTGTCCCAGGCAAGGCCCGACATGCTGCTTGCAGTGGTTGTCAGAGTTTGCAACGTGGTTCCGGTACGGCTGATTAGTCTCAGCGGCCCATCCCATCCATTGGTGATCCAAAAACCATCGTTGGTGGCGTCATAAGCTATACCGCGCACTGCTGCAGGTGCAGTTATTGTGCCTGCTAGTGTTTGAGTGGTAAAGTTCATCTTATAGATGGTGGTTGAGTTCGGAGCGCCGTAGAAAAATTCGCCGTCGTAAGTGAGATCCCTGACATTACCGGCACCGGTAATTGAGAATGATTCAATCAGAGCACCAGCCAAAGTATACTTATGGAAGAGCAATGCATTCCAACGTGCTGAATATACAAACTGGCCATCGGTTGCTACAGAATAAGTGCCTCCGACATCGCCAACCGGGAAACTGCCTAACAGATCAAAAAGTACACGTTCACCCACTGGCTCATAGGAAGTTTGTACAGGGCTGAATTCCATAAATTCAGTGCTGATTGGCTCAACTCTTGGCACATTGCCATTTATCCGCGATTCAACAACACCCGATGAACCATTTGTACTTCTTACGAAATTAAAATCACGGCCTCCTTCAGAAACCGGTGAAATACCGGCTGGTGCTGATGCAATTACGGTGGGTGGGCCAACGTAAACATTATCAATAAAAATAGCAGCACCATCATTAAAGTTATCTGCAATTGTTTCGCGGAAGCCAATATAAACCTCGCTGCCAGCAGAAACAAAATCAGATAAAGTATAGGTGTAAAGAGCCCAATCTTCACTGCTTGTAGATGTAAATTGCACATTGGCAACTGTAACATTGAATGCAGCCGGATTATTCTGTACGGTCGTGGAAAGCTTGATTTGGACATTGTCGTCATACGAGGCTGCATAGGCACATCGCATGTAGAATGAAAGCTGCATACCATCTTCAACAGTTACGAGTGGTGTGATGAGCCATTGATCATTCATGGTTGCACCGCCTGTGGTGTAAGTGCACCATGCCATCTTACTTCCTCCATCTGGGGCTGCTGTTGCTGTACCTCCTGTCCATCCGGGAAGAGGGGTAGTGCCAGCATTAATAGATTCCCAGCCAGTGCCGCCATCAGGGTTCAATTTAGCCCAATCGGCAGGTGGGAAAGCGGTTCCTTCAAAGTCTTCTTCAAGCTGAACGGTGCCACCGCCACCGCCGCCACCGCCACCGCCGAAAGGATCGCAGGTACCGGGAGCATCCCAGGTAAGGGCTACTGCATGGCCTGCATCTTCGCCTTCGAGGTTACATGGTGGATATAGGAATTGTGAGGTAAACACATAAGTAATAATGTCAGAAATTCCACTTTCGTAAACTGCCTGCACTCCTGCTGTATAGGTTTGTCCATAGTTGACGTATTCAGGCTGGTACTGGAAGAAGGTTTCTTCGGTAAATCCGGCAACTACGTCGTCAAGGTAAACAAAGTAACCCAATACACTGCGATCTCCGCCATCGGCTACTTCACCATACACCATGATATTGTCAAGGTTCCACCAGTTGATATTGAAAGAGTTCGCACCATATGCACGGAACCTGACCTTGAACTGCTGGCCCTGAGCATGCTGTGTAATATTATGGGTGTAAGTTGTCCATGGTATATTTCCTCCGGCATTGCTATAATTAGCTACACCAACCCATGAACTGCCATTCCAAACTTCAACAGCCATCTGCTCCATCGTGGCCGAAGAATAGTTGCTCAGGTAGAGATCGTATTTCAACATTACGCTGGGCATTCCCAGGCCACTCAGTTGCTTACTAACCAGAGCATTATTGTAATTGGTTACACTTGGCGACCAATAGAATCTTGTTGAAGGAGCAGGGTTTCCAAATGATGCATCCATCTGCCAGTTGCCCTGTGCGGGGTCAAATGTCCACTCATTAGCGCTGTAGCCACCAGAGCCCCAGTTTTCTTCAAGTAAATCAAGGCTTACGCCCGGAGCTACCCAGGTTGCATGGATCATAATTGGGTCAACATACAGAGCTGAAGGTGGATATGTAGTTTCAAGCAAATATACATTGTGCGAAAATGTACCTGTCATAATATCCAGATTTGCCAGATGCGGGTCATATCCAAATTTGTAGACAACAAGATCGTAATTGCCTTTCCATACTTCAGGGAAGTTTACAACGCCATCATCATTGGTAGATCCATTGTAAGCGTATTGCGGGAATGCAGTATTGGTCAGACCCACCTGAATTCCTGCAGCACTTACACCAGGATCGGACAAAGATACTGTGATGGTTACGTTGCTGGCCCAGTTTTTACGGAGTACATTTGAGAATGTTGGTTCTGAGAAAACATCACCCGGATATTTAGCTTGAACAGCCCAGCGATAAGCGCCGTCGGGAAGGCCCGGCCATGAATTGTCAACCAGGGCAGTGCCTGTTGGATTGCCGAGTAGGGTCCATGCTGCCATGTTGCCTTCTTCACCTTCGACCAAACGGTAAACGCGGTAACCCATTACATTGCGGTCTATTTCGCCGGTGTTTTCAATAGGTTTGAAAATGCCCATTCCAACTTCTGCAATTGTACGTTGAGGTGCATTGAGGAATAAGGCTCCCTCAGAAATTCTTGAGGATTCAATGAGTTCACCGGTTGAATAGCTAAGGAATTCCGGCCCACCTGGTCCTTGAACGATGGCGCGTATCATGAAGTCATTGAAACCAGCTGGGGTCCAGGGTGCTCCACCAGTAACAAAACGGCTATAGCTGCGCATGACTGGATTGCTTTGGTCAACGGCAATGGGTGCGCAATTGGGGAAGTTTCCGCCCTGGATCATAACCAGATAGAAATCTCCGCTTGAAATTGTGATATCAAGGCCGGAAAGATCGAAGCTTACCCAGCCAGTGTCATCAGGATCAACATCAACAACGCCTAGTTCTGTTCCCGGATATCCGCCCGGTCCAGTGGCATCATAAACTGCCATTTGAAATGGGGTCAATGGATCTCCGGCAGGAGGATAAGTTCCATCATAAATATTCACAGCACCTGACATGATCTTTACCGGATATCCTGCAGGAGTAAAGCGTAAAGCGTTATAGTTTCCTCCCAATCCCCAAGCCGTAACATTTTCAGCTACACCATCATCATAAATGATTTCGTATAATCCTTGTGGAAGTCCCCAGGAAAGGTTAACTGCTGTGGCACCAGCATTCAGTTCTGCAAGTACCGGTCCTGGAACATTGGCTGATTCCATCAGCATCAGATCCTGGGTTACGGTTTGTCCGCCAATAATGTAAACCATCGTATTCAGCGTGTTGTAACCGGGTTTATGCACTGTGATGGTATTGGCACCTTCCGTCAGTTCTTCGAACATGTAGGCACCATCGGCGAGTGTAACAAGACTAAGATCGCCGGTCATGACCTGAGCACCAATTACTGGTTCGCCGCTGGCGGCATCCTTAACAATACCAGCTACATTACCAAAAGCTGGCGGAGGTGGTGTTGCGTAAAGGAAAGTAAGACCCGAGGCTGGGAAGCCAGTATTCAGGAATGAACACGTTGCACTATTGAGTGTGCCGGCAGTAGTAGCTGACCAATCATGAGGAACAGCCGTAGTGCGGTTAACAAAATCTGTATTCACTGCACCTCTGAGTCCAACCTGTGAAGTTCTGGCTGTAGCTGAAGTAATGGTGAAAGCACCATATACGAACTCAATATTACTGGAGGTTTCGTGCAAACGAATCTGGAAATTTATCATCTCACCATTATAAATAGTTGAGCCACTTCCAAAACGCTTGAAATTCTTCACCTGAATAACATGTATACGGTTAGGAGCAGTTCCAAGAGTTTCAATGCGCAGTTCGCCGATGTATATCTGAATTGTAACCAGCGCTGCTGATGTGACTGTTGCAGCCTGAGATAATGTAATTGTCTGGGCACCGGCATCAAAAGCGGTAATAGTGGTTCCAGCCGGAATGTTTGTACCGGTTATGGATTTACCGACTATAACTCCACCGAAATGAAGAACACCGGTGAGGGTGGTACTGCCTGCAGTGGTCATAGCCTGGGTGGTAAAACGGCCATCAAGGTCATTGGCAATTGCAGCTATAACACCTGTATAGGCAGTGGTTGCAGAAATAGGTGAATAGCTGTTTGTGTAAATATTGCCAAATGTTATAAAACCATTTGTATTCAGGTTAAAGGTTGAGTAGTTGTTACCATTGAATGCAAAGCTAAACGGGATAGGAAGGTCCTGATAGGTAACATCATCCAGGTAATCGGCACCCACACCGGGGCCTGCACTTCCAATGAGGGTTCCTCCGGTAATTTCAGTATAGGCCCCGGCACTGGATGTGAAAGCTAGATCCTGTAGCTGGGCGCTTACTGAAAGTGCACTGCCCCACCATAAGAATAAGGCGAGCACCAAAGAACCGATGAATTTGAAAATTGTTGATTTTGTCTTCATACATTTTAAGTTTAAATTAATGAACATTGGTTAGTACTCTTAAGAAATTAGAAACATTGATTGATTGCTTAGATCCTCCTTTCCATGACTTTAATTGTTGGTTAAACGAAAACTTTTAATTATAGCAATACCTGATTATTTTCGACAATAAAATAATGCGAAATCAAGTCAAGCACCTGATAGTACAAGGGAAGTAATTCGAGAGGGTGTAGTGGATAGCCAAAAAGTTTTCTGGCAAGCCAGGAAACAAAAGTAAGACAAACAACTGTTGAAATACCCTTACTCTTCACAAAAAAAAAAGAAATAAAAAAGGGGGGCTAAAGCCCCCCTCTTCATTATCAAACAGTTAAATAATTATCTGTTGATGAGGATCCTCTTGTTAAAGGTTTGGCCATCCACAGTAATAAACTGTAGAATGTAAGCGCCGGAATGGAATGGTTTCACATCAATGCTGAGGGTGCTCTGGCCCGTCACATTTGTTTCGTGAACAATTTGCCCGGTGTAGTTGAACATTCTGAGATGTGTGATGCCCTGTGTAGTATTAATATTCAATACTTCGCTGGCAGGAATAGGATAAACCATTACAGCTTCCCTGTCGAGTTCGTTAATACCTACTAATACGTCGAGTGTAACGGGAACGACTACCTGCGGTGTAAGCGGGTCGTTGCTGTTTACCTTAATGTTGGCAGTATATTCACGCACTTCAAGACCGGCAGCATCAAAGGTAACAGTTAATGGTAATGATCCACCCGGGGCAACGTTGCCTGAGTTGGGAGATACATTTAACCAAAGTCCTTCACCAGAATTGAGTGTTGCACGGATATTCCAGTTATAGTTCAGTCCATAACCTGCAATGTGTTCCCAAACAGCACCATCCATTGAAATCCAGTCACCATTAGGATTGGCGGGACCTGCATCGGTACCTGCTGGATAAGTTCCTGCTCCATGGGTTACCTCATAACCAACCCAGATATCGGTTCCATCAAGAACAACACCACTAGATAATTCAATGGTTTTCCAGGCCATAGCAGTTGATGTAAATGCCTGCTGATGCAGAACAGCACCAGGTGCTGTACCTGTACCGGCTCCCCAAATCTTAAGAGTTGCACTGCTTGGTGCATCATTGATGTAAACATCAACTGATGATAACACGTAACCAGCATATTGTCCAACCATTGATGAAGGGTAACGGGCAGCGACATGGAAAGTTCCACCGGCTGTAAGACCAATTGCGTCAAAGTTAGGGCCGTCGTAATTCAGAATCACTTCGTCCCTTGCTGGCTCCTGAGCATCTCCACCTGGAATAGCGTTGGCTGCACTAAGTTCCATACCTGAAATCACAACTTTGTCACCTGAAGGAACAGGATATACTGTGAACTCGCTTGACTTATCAAGATATTCAATCTGGGTTGAGAAGTTCATAGCACCATCTCCCACATTGGCAACTGTAAGTTGCTGTGTGGCAGTTGTTCCTTGTGTCAACGCCTGGGTCAGTGATCCTGGGTTTACAGAGATTGAAGGAGGTAATACTGCGTGTAACTTAATGTTATCAAGATTCCACCAGTTAATGTCAAAGGTAGTGGCACCATTGGCAACAAACCTTACCCTTGTCATCTTACCTGAAGCATGTTCAGTAACATCATAGTTGAAGGTGGTCCAGGGAATTGAATTGTCGTTTTTGTGTTCAGACACAAATACCCATTCTGCACCATCCCATATTTCAACTGTGATTTTTTCAGCAGCTGTAGCTGAGTAGTTATCTAGTAGGATACTATAAGTTAGAGTTACATTTTGTAATGCAGCACGGGCATCTATTTCAACGCTGGTAAGTGCATTTGAATAATTGGTTGCTGTTGGACTCCAGTAGAATTCAGCACTTGGAGCAGGGTTACCTGCGGTAGTACTCATTCTCCAGTTGCCTTGTGCAGGAGTAAATGTCCAGCCCTGTGTTGCAAAACTACCTGAAGCCCATGTTTCCTCAAACGGGAAGTTGGGATCCTGTGGAGTAAGCTCAACATTCAGGGTATGGGTTTGCTGCCATACAACTGTAAAGTCTTCTTCAACATAAAGTGCATAACCAATTTTGTCGAATTCAATGTCATAAACACCTTCAAAAGCAACCAGGGTGTATGTTCCGTTTTCCTGTGTGGTTGTAGTGAATTCACCTGCTGTGATTTCAACGCCACCTACTGGCTGGAAAGTAACTGCATCAAATACAATGCCTTGTACAAATCCGGTTCCAGGGGCAACATCCACAACTGCAGGGCCTTCAAGTTGTGACTCAACCAGCTCATCACCATATTCATACAGTGCAGAAACCTTATAGCTGTATGTTCCGGCAATCAACGGAGTGTCAACATATTCAAATGTTTCGCCATCAACTGTTGCAATAAGTGCACCATCACGGTACAGCTTGAATCCTGCTGTTGGGATAGCGCCGCCGCCACCGCCGCCGCCAGAGTAAGGAATACTTAAAGCACAAACTTCAGCAATGAAATTGTTGATGAAAGTTGCCTGTCCGGTAGTAGTATTGATTGTATAGAATCCACCACTTGTTGTGTACATGGCTCCATACAGAATGTTGTTGTCGCGGTCGAAACCAATGTCCTGTGCATAGTTGATATCAATACCAAGTTGGCCGATCGTTGTTGGAGCTCCGTTAGTCTTATTTATTGAAATCAGGATGTCAGAAAGATCAATACCGAAAATGTTACCACTTGCATCAGCAGCGATACCGATAACGATACTTGCATTGATTTGGCCAACCAACGTTGCAGCACCTGTAGCCATGTTAATGGTGTAAAGGTTGCTGACAGCTCCTGTATAACCGGAAGCATACATGGTTTGGGTGGTCATATCATAAGCAAGTCCGGTCATTCCGTAACCTGTTGGTCCAACCAAAGTATAGTTTCCAGTTGTAGGATCAACTGTATACAAGCCTGAGTTATTGGCTGCTGAGTAACTTACAGTGTACCAAACACCGTTTGCCCAGTCGCCACCAGCCATCCAAAGAGTTGCTGCCGGTACGGCCTGGATTGAAGTCAGTGTTCCTGCAGGAATTGCAACACTTACCGGGCCTTCAGAAACACCTGAAGCAGCAGCATAAGCATTCCATCCATACCCAATCGCACTTCTGCCATTGATGTTCATCTGTCCATCGGCTGTGATAGGAGCAGGTACATGGTTAGGATCCATTGAAGCTAATAGTAAACTTGGTTTTGAAACCTGTGAAGCATAAACATCCATTTGAGCATTGATCTCACTTTGGGTCATGCCCTCAGTCTTAAACGGCGCACTGGTGCTGTTTATGGCTGTTACAGAGGCTGTTTGAGCAGCTCTTGTTTCAGTGTTGGTCACTGTTACGTCATCAATTTTAATGAAGAACATATCAGTAACGTTAGCGTGTACAAATGCAATATAAATAGTTTCACCAGCAAAATCTGCGAGGCTAAGCACAACTTCTGCCCAATTTGCGGGTGAAATAGCACTGTGGATCGTAGTTGTAAAGTCAGCAATTGCTGTACCTGTGGTAGAAATCCTTACATAGTATTGCTCCTGACTCCAGGCTGCATCCTGTGCATCAACCCAGAATTTCAATTCTGAAGTTTCAGTTACCTGAAGTGCAGGGGTAATCAGCCAGTTATTTGGAGTCAAAGGACCAACATCATTGCGGTATGAAGCACTGGTCATACAGTACAATCCGGTATGAGCATCAAATACATCAAACTCTACAGCTGAGTTGTCCCATTTGTAACTGTCGCCATCAGCGTCAACTGATAACCAACCAGTAGGCAAAGTTCCTGATTCAAATCCTTCAAAGAAGTCACCAACGGTACCACCGCCGCCACCGCCTGATCCGCCAAATGGATCGCAGAGGCCTGGAGATTCCCATGTGAGGGATACAGCATGTCCAACATCTTCACCTTCGAGGTTGCAAGGAGGATAGAGGAACAACGAAGTGAAAGTATAATTTATCTGTGGTGAGAAACCGCTTTGGTAAACGGCCCTGACACCTGCAGTGTAAGTTTGTCCGTACTCGATGTATTCGGGCTGGAACTGGAAGAATGGTTCTTCGGTGAATCCGGCAAGAACATTGTCAAGATATACATAATAACCAATAACTGAACGATCGCTACGGCTTCCGTCAGAGATTTGAACATTGTCAATTCCCCAATACCATGCATAGTTAGCATTGTAATAATGGAATCTTACCTGAAGTGCAGCATTTGAATGTGCTGTAATGTTGATAACCCGGTGGTTGGGAGCTCCCCAAGCACCTGAGGTTGTGGTTTGACGCAGAACATTAACCCAAGTGCTGCCATTCCATACATCCACATCGGCGATATCGCCTAAAGCCCTATAATATTGGTCGAACTCCAGAATAACGGTTGACAAGCCAAGGGTGTTTACAGCTGGAGAAATCAGTTGCTCATCCATGATGCCGCAACCGCTTCCTGCGCCGTCGCTGTCAGCAAGTACGAATGGAGTACCATCAAGGGTACTGCTTCCGCCATAATTTGCAACACCAACAAAAGTTGCTGCGCAGGCACCGCCATTTACAACGGTCCAATCCGAAGGAATTCCACTGTTGAAATCAACGAAAAAGTCTGTAAAACTTGTAGGAACATTCCATGTAGCCATGAGGGTTACAGGGTTTACAACCAGGTTTGAAGGAGCGTTGGTTGTTTCCATCAGGGTTACATTCTTTGTGAATGTATTGGTCATGATACTTTCCTGTGATGAATAAGGATCGTAACCAAAGAGCATTACGCTGAGTGTGTAAGTACCTTTCCAAACTTCCGGGAAATTAATTACACCAGTTGCATCAGCAATGGCAGTGTAGGTATACTGCGGGAAATCGTTGTTTGCTAAAGTAATTTCAGTTCCGGCAATAGATGCTTCAGGATCACTTAAGCTGATATTAATAGTGACATCGCTGGCCCAGTTCTTACGTAAAACGTTTGAGAAGGTGGGGGCTGAGTAAACGTCACCTGGGTATTTGGCTTTTACTGCCCAACGGTATGCACCATCAGGAAGACTTGGCCATGAATTATCAACTGTTGCTGTTGTTGTAGGATTATTTACCATAGTCCATGCAGCTTCGTTGCCTTCTTGTCCTTCAACAAGACGGTAAACGCGGTAACCTTCAACATTCCTGTCTAAAGTACCAGTTCCGGCAATAGGCTTGAAAATACCCATGCCAAGTTCAGCAATTGCACGTTGTGGTTCGTAAAGCGACATAGCGCCTTTTGAAGCCCATCCTGATTCATGCAGTTCGCCTGCGCCGTAACCAAGGAAACTTGGTCCGCCCGGGCCTTCTACAGTGGCACGCATCATGAAATCATTGAAACCGGCAGGAGTCCAGGGAGCACCACCGGTTACAAAACGACTGTAGCTGCGCATTACAGGGTTGGTGTTGTCAATTGCGATCGGAGCGCAATTAGGGAAGTTTCCGCCCTGGATCATAACCAGGTAGAAATCGCCACTTGTAATGATAATATCTTCTTCAGAAAAATCGAAATCAACCCAACCGGTAGTGCCAGGTGTAACGCTAATAACACCCAGTTCATTTCCAGGATAGCCATTGGCACCGGTAGCATCATATACTGCCATCTGGAAAGCAACAAGTGCATTGCCTGCCGGAGGATAAGTTCCATCATAAATATTTACTGAACCGGCCATAATTTTTGCAGGATATCCGGCTGGAGTAAAGCGTAAGGCATTCATGTTGCCACTTAATCCCCATGCTGTTACGTTATCGGCAACACCATCGTCATAAATGATATCATACTGTCCTTGTGGCAATCCCCAGGTTAAGTTAACGGCTGTTGCAGCACCATTCAGTTCGGCAAGAACCGGACCTGGAAGGTTTGCTGTTTCCATTAACATGAGATCCTGGTTTGTGGTTTGTCCACCAACTATGTTAACAACCTGGTTAAGTGTGATATAACCGGTTTTTTGTACGGTAATAGTATTGGGACCGTCAACCAGTTCTTCGAACATATAAGCGCCATCGGCAAGAGTAGTCATACTGAGGTCTCCGGTCATAACGTGAGCGCCAATGACAGGTTCACCGGTAGCTGCATCCTTAACAATACCTGCAACATTACCATACGCTGGTGGTGGAGGAGTTTCGTATAGGAAAGTAAGCCCCATTGGTGGGAACCCGGTACTCAGGAATGAACAGTTTGATGAATTGAGTGTACCTGGTGTGGTAGCAGTCCAATCGTGAGGAGCAACTGTCATGCGGTTGCTGAAATCAGTATTTACAGCACCCCTGAGGCCAACCTGTGAGGTTCTGGCAGCAGTGGCGGTAACAATAACATTACCGTAAACTATTTCGATATTACTGGTTGTTTCATGTAGGCGAATCTGGTAATTTACCAGCTCTCCGTTATATAAAGTTGATCCGGCACCATAACGTTTGAAGTTCTTAATCTGAACCACATGAATACGGTTAGGGGCTGATCCCAGGGTTTCGGTACGGATTTCGGCACTATAGACAATAACAGTAACCAGAGTGCCTGTTGCAGTTGCATTCTGCGACAAAGTAATGGTTTGAGCGCCAGCGTCAAAAGCAGTGATAGTGGTTCCAACAGGGATATTTGTTCCCGTGATATTTTTGCCAACTACAACGCCACCAAAATGCAACACACCGGTTAGGACATTGCTTCCCAGGGTTGTGTTTGCCTGTGTGGTGAAACGTCCATCAAGGTCATTTGCAATTGCAGCTATTACACCTGCATAAGCAGTGGTAGCCGAGATTGGTGAATAACTGTTTGTATTGATGGCGCCAAAAGTGATGAACCCGTTTGTGTTAATGTTAAAAGTAGAATAATCTACTCCATTAAAATTGAACGCAAATGGAATTGGTTGTGCAAGATACGTAACATCATCCAGCCAGTCAGCGCTGGTTGTGCTTGGAATAGCACTTGCAACCAAAGTGCCACCGGTAATTTCCGTGTAGGTTCCAACGCTGCTTGAGAAAGCAAGGTCAGTTACCTGCGCATTCACTGAGAAGCTACCCATCACAAATATGAAGGCTAGCACCAGTGCGCTAATGCGACTAAGAATTGTTGATTTTTTTAACATGAAATTTAAATTTAAGTAAATAATAGTGAAGAAAAACAGAGAGTTTGTTGATGTAGAAATGTTTTTCAATCCTCCTTTCTTTGATTCTGATTGTTATAAATTTGATTTACTGTTGATTATAAACTAATTCTTAATAATATAACCAGTCATGCCTATACATTCATAAGCAAAACCCGGTTACCTTAAAATCGTGTTACTGAGCCCCTAATAAAAAAAAATTTAACATCGTTCATCATTACGCAGGAAACGCCTGCTAAATATCTAGTTCATTACAAGTTAGTACAAGTTATTGGGATCGAAAAGAGTGAAATTAGCCCAAATTAGTTATACTATTACCGCAATATGACAATCTCGAGCCCCTTTACCCTTACTGCTCATGTCATTTTTTTTGCAAAGAAAAGTAAAAAAAATTAAAACGGATCAAATCAATACAACGAAATGTTAGCTTTCATCTTATTTTATTGAGAAAAAGGAATGCATTCAGTACTCTAAAATTAAAATCGTGATTTTTAAATTTTATAAGAGTCTTGGTATGGCTGAACTGTGTTTTAAATCTGAGAAGATAAATGCTTACCGCCTACTTCTTCAAAAAAGTAAAACGCCTGTATGAGTTTGAAGAGGTGATGGTTCCAAAATAGATTCCGGTGTTTAGCTGGCTCACACTTATCTGTAAAACCCCCTGTTCATCTGATCCACTGCCCTGTTTATAGATTATCACCTGGTTATAAACGTTGCAGATCTCTATTAGGTACGACTCTTCAGCCTTATGTTTGAAAAAGAGGTTTATGGTTTCGGATGCAGGGTTCGGAAACACTTCAAGCAAAGATACATCCTTAAGGTGAGTATTGGTTAATACTGTGATCAAACCTGCTTCCATCGTAATAGTAATATCTTCTATATTAGGGTCCTGAGGGCTCAATGTAAGCACAGGGGATGGAATTGTTGTATACCCTGCTTTTTCGGCACTAACGACGTAATCTCCAAAAGGAAGGTTAGTGAAGCTGAAATTCCCGGAAGCATCGGTAAGAGCATAATCCAATAAGGCAATTCCTGATTTATTATACAACAATACGGTCATGTTTGATACTCCATCCTGGCAGTATATTTCTTCTGAACCACCTACTTCAAACCAGTTCGCACAGTAAATGGTTTCCTCAAGTATGCCCTCGTCAAGCTGGAAGAAGTGACCGGATATTTTTCCAACCCCGGCGGATAAAGGATAAGCCCGGACCGGAAGTTGTATGTCAAGATCATACGTATTGGTTGTTAAAGGGAGCTGATATGCATCTTTCCAATATTGCTTGTTCACATGATAGACCGGGAATGTTAACGGATAAAACGCAGTATCTGGCACGGCATAAAACAGATAGTTACCAGTAGTAAGATCATTAAACCGGAAAACGCCATTTTGTGCAATGGATGTCAATTTTCGTGCCTGTACAAAATCGTCACCAACGAGCATAGCGATTACAATTCCGCGGTCGAGCAGCACATTATTGTGCCATACGCGGCCTTCAAGAAGATAGCGGCGTTCAATGCTGATGGTAAGCGTATCAGTTGCCAGTCCACATGCAGAAATCGCATGAAGAACAAGCTGCAGAGTTCCAATTGACTGATCGAGTTCGCCAGGGGTATATACCGGGTTCACACTATTGTAGTCGCTGAAGGATCCATCTCCTGTACTTGTCCAGTACACTGAATCATAATGCTCAGCAAATGCCTGGTGCAAATCCAGCGATGATTCAGCAGCCAGAATGGTATCATTTCCTGCAAAAGCCTGCGGAAAATCAAGGAAAGTAAGTGTAAAGCTATCTTCGTAAATCACAAAGTCATCTACAACCTGAAGCGTAAGCACTACACTTCCTGAATCAAGATCCTGTATGCCAGTATAGTAAATTGTATAGAGTTGATTTGTGGTGCTGAATGTGCCATCGCCGGAAGTTTTCCATGCTAGCAATAAGTAATTACCAAAATAGGTGCTTTGATTGATGAAATACTCTGACTGATCCTTACAAATGCTGGTATCAGGCCCGGCATAGGGTATTATCAACGGAAATGAAAATGGACTTTCGTGCCCGAGCCGTTGCCATATATTCCGTCCGGCTTCTGAATCGTATGCAGTAATGGCTACTGTGTCATATATTCCGGCCATTTCTAGTGTGATATCAGTATTGGTTCCGGCATCAATGGTGTTGGCAAAATTATAATTCCTGAACAAGCCGTAGTGCACCCGGTATCCACTAAAATCTGACTCAGGATTGGGTTCCCACATAACTCTTACCTTATTATTCACAACCTGCTTATAGGCTGGTTGTGGAGGAGATATCGGTGCAATTGTATCGGGTTCAGTAAGAAAAGGGCTAAGGATAAAATTACCCGCGGCCATCAAGTCTATTGTTGCGGTATCAGTTGTTCCCCAATGATTATTAATAATGGATATCAGACTGGATGTGTTATTCTTAACCAACCCGCTAACGCGCTTGTTTTTAAGAATGTTATTGTTATGAACAACCGGACCGGTGGGCTCGAAGAGATTGATAAGCAGGTTCCTGTTTGCGGCAAAGGTATTGTGTTCGATACTAACGTGTGAAGAACCTGAATTAACCTGAACACAGTTTCCATTGTTCAGGTTTCCATTGTCATAAAAACTGTTAAAAGAAATATCAGCGCTTACAGCCCGGTTCAGGATGATCGCATCTTTGTTTTTCCAAAAAATATTATTCTTAATCACTGCAGTGTCCTGGTATATTATGACTCCGCTTCCGGGAAACTCCACGCTTTCGGGGGGCTTATCGGTTACGATTACATTGCCGATAATGCTGTTTTGTGCGGGAAGCGAAGATGGATTGCCAAGTTGGATGCCAATGAAACTTTTTTCAATAAAGTTATTTTCAATAAGGTTTCCAGTGCATTTCCCTCCATCTTCATTGTCGAGTAAAACATTTGCATAGTCGCTGTTTCTGATTACATTGCCCGAAATCAAATTACCGGTAGTTCGGGATCCGGCTTCAGTAGCCAACAACCAGATTCCGACATAATTATCAGATATGTTAGTATTTGTGATCACGCAATCATTACTGTTCTGGATGTTAATTCCCCGAAAGTTGTGCTGTATCCTGCAACTCTCAATAGTAATCTGGTTCGAAGCATTGATTGCAATACCAAATTGCAGCGAATTATGTATAACCGAATTTGTAACTGATACGTGGCGTGCATCCCCGCTGATGGTTATTCCGTTGAAAGCATTTTCGATGCGGGCATGGTCAATAAATGCAGTACCTGGCGCCTGAACCCTGTTTATCTGAATACCTTGCCATTTCCAGTTAAACGGTGGATCAATGTACAATGGCTTAAAGTAAACAGAATCCACAATCCCATTTTCTTCGCCATACACTTTAAAGCTTCCATTGACAATAATTCCGGAAGCCTGACTGAATTTTACCTGAACACCCGGTCTGATAACCAATTCCACTCCAGTGTTTATAATCAAATAAGAAGTAACATGATAAATATAATCGCTGGTCCATTCCTGGCTTTGGATCTCACCGAAAACCTCAACAACAGTCTGCGAAACACCACTTTTCACTGCACCAGTAAGGATCAATGCAGTTGTGAAGCAACACAAGATTACACTACGTAGAAATGAATATGGGTGTTTAGCGGTCATTCAGATTTAAAAAAGATAACTGAATTGTAAGTCAAAGGTAATATACGATGCCAAATTTGAAGCCTAAAGCGCCAAGCCGTTTTTCGAGTGCGCTGCTCTTGAGGACTGACTGCAGGTGCTGCCTGTAAAAAATGCCCGCGTCAACATCCACCCATTCATTCACCCTGTAACGCATTCCTCCTGCAAATGCATACGACAAAACCAGGGGTTTGAAGTCAAGTTCATTGAACTCAACGCCAGTATAATCCTGATTGCTTTGGATGGCAGCGCCACTTTTATGCATTAAGAATCCTAAGTTAATCCCAGCATTAACCCAAACCTTAACATTCGCATCACTATAAATATTGTACCCGAAATATAAAGGGACCTCGATGTACCCTAAACTGTTCAAACGGTTAAATGTATGCTCCAAACTATTGATTGGAACCCAGGTTGAATCGGTTACATAATGCCAGATAGTATCAGTTTGGGGTATGGTGTAATAAATATCAGTGGTATCTTTCTGAAAAAAGCCCCCTTCGGTTAAGGTGTAATTGTAATTGAAACGATTGGTGAACCTTGTGTAATTCAAGCCCGAAGTGATATGCCACTTATTTTGTGCGACCCGGACTTCAGCGCCAAATGATTGGTTAAACCACCAGTTTGATTCTGCTTCATTGGTCAACCTGAGAAGTTCAGTATCGTCGTTTCCCGATCTCAGGGAGTTGAAAGCTACCATATGGCTGTAAAAAGGCATGATTGACCAACCGTTATTCCGGTCGGCTTCAAACCTGAACATATTTTCTTTTAAAGGTGTGGGTCGCTCCGGTTTAATATTCCTTGGAACTTCTTTCTCAACAAAAATTGTATCATGAACAAATATTGTATCAACCCTGACGATGGTATCGCGCATTAACAAAGTATCGCGGATAGGGATGATAATCTCTTCAATGATCGTATCAGTTTTTTGAACCGGAAAAATTGCTGGCTGAGGAACCTCTGGCGGTCGGGAAGAAGCATGCACTTCAGACGTGCTGAAGATTACAATTTGCCCGCCAATAATGCGGAAATCGTGACCCGAAAGTGTTAAGATTTCTGAAAGAACCGTTTGTAAAGGCATATTTCTCGTGCTGTAGTTCACAACAACATCAAAAGACTTTTCGCCTGGGTTGAAGGAAAAGTTCAGATTTTCGCTTGCCGAAAGGCGACCAAGCACCGAAGAGAGTTTTTCTCCATTGGCCTGGAAATTGACCCTGCGGTCAAAATCCGTTTGTGCATTCAACGTCGTACACAAAAGTAAATTGCTGAAAAACAGGCATAAAAAAAATGTTTTCAGCCAAAATCCAGACTTAAAATCAGCGATTTTGATCAAGAGAATTCCAGTTGTTAAGGTAGCGGTCACACAAGAATTTTGTCGTCGCTAAAGTAGCAATAAATCCTAAGTACGGCATTAAAGGATGCAGGCGTTCTTAAAATATTCTGACTTGGTTGCCTGATTCTTCGATCTGGAAACCGAAGATGAGCCTCAGGGTTTCGAGAATATTTCCTGGGTTTTCCTGGTCGAATCGTGCTGTCAGGGAGAGTTTGCTGAAATCACGCTCGCACACGAAATGCAGATCATACGCACGTTCAATGGCAATTAATACTTCGGGCAGTGGAGTGTTCTCAAACTCAAGTAAACCTGACTTCCATCCAAGGCAATTATCATTTTGGAGCAGGCTGCGGGCAATTAAACCATTGCTTTTGTAGTAAATGCCTTTTTCGCCATGGGTTAGCATGATCTGTTCGAAAACTTCTCCGGTTCCGGTGTCAAAAGAATAAAAAAGTACTCTGCCTGTTTTTATCGCAACTTCAACAGTTTGAAGATGGGAAGATGCATTAAGATTGAAAGATGTGCCTAAAACTTTTACGCCAAGATTGCCGGTAGTAACTATAAAAGGTTGAGAAAGGCCGGGAGTGACTTCAAAAAAAGCTTCACCTTCGAGTGTCACCGTACGGCTATCTTTGTCAAAAACTTCCGGATAGCTGAATTTAGCACCGGCATTCAGGTAAACTTTTGAGCCATCAGGAAGTATAAGCGGTTCAAGGACTTTGGCTTCGGCAGTAATGGTATTGGTTATTACTTCAGTATTTTTTGGCAAGAGAAAATAGGCGGCAAATAATGCGATCACCAATACTGCGGCCACCCGTGCTGAATATTGGTAAGCAAACTGCAAGGTTTTGTTCCTGCGCTTGGGAGTAAAAATAACTTTGTTGGGAGTTTCAAGATTTTCGATGCGCTTATGCACATATGCCAGTGCCGTTTCTACAGAAAAATCAGGCATGTCACTAAGCGGAGCAGTATAAGCCCAAACAGCTTTATACTGTTTATAAAGCTCAGCATTTTTAACCGATGCATTGATCCATTGTTCGATACGATGTTTTTCATCATTTGAACAATTGCCGGTTAAATAGCTGGCTATCTGTTTTTTGCTTATTTTGCCTTTTGTTAACATTGCTTTTTAAATGGCGGGGTCTTATTCCCCAAAGTAAATAGATGACAATCCAAAACCGCTTTACCCTTATCCGACTTTCAAATATTTTTTTCAATTGGTTCAAACCAGTGCTCACATCCCTGATGCAAGTAACTCGTTTCCAATGGTTCCACACGTGATCGCGAGGGGTAAAATCAATCCTAAAATTTCGCTAAAAATTTTACGGAGATACTCCAATGCTTTTGAAATTTGTGATTCAACAGTTTTAACAGAAATATTAAGTTTTTCGGCTATCTCGGAATATTTCATTTCCTCCTGCCGGCTCATTTCAAATATTAAACGGCGTTTTTCCGGCATCTGCAGTATGGCCAGGCTGAGTATCCGCTGAACGTCTTGCTCCTCCAACAATTCGCCTGGGTTCGCAAGGTTTCCCTGAATTTGAAAACCCACATACTGCCGATACTTTTCTTCGGTCTTACGATGGTTTAAATAGTTCAGTGAATGGTTAAGTACGGCACGATACAGGTAAGCTTTGAGGGAAGTTTCAATTTCCAGTTCGTCCCGTTTGATCCAGAGTTTACAAAACAGGTCCTGTACTATTTCCTCAGCGATCACAACGTCGTAAACAATTCTGGTACAATAGCGGCAAAGAGGTGCATAATAAGCGTTGAAGATGCCATTAAACACCTTTTTGTCGCCTTCTCTTAGTCCTGTTATGAGTTTTTCTTGTATATTCTCCATGCCAGCTTTTGCTGAAGAGGCACAAAGATATTAAAAACGTAGCACAGCCGATAGAACAGATTAAAATGATGCGTAGGCGATGATGGTTGCTTGTTGCTGGATACTGGTTGCGGGTTGCGGGTTGCGGGTTACTGCCGACTGCCGCTGCCAACTGACTACTGCTTCTGCCACTGCCTCCTAAAAAGCCGGCTTCACCAGCAACCTTGGCTCCATCATATCGTGAATTGCGTATTTCACTCCTTCCCTGCCGGTTCCGGAATCTTTTACTCCACCGTAAGGCATATGATCAACCCGGAAAGTTGGAACATCATTGATTATCACTCCGCCAACTTCCAGGTGCTCAAATGCCTGGTTCATTTCATCTACACGGTTCGTAAAAACACCAGCCTGCAGCCCATAGCGGCTGTTATTGATCTGGCCGACAGCATCTTTAAAATCAGAATATGGTTCGACTACCACTACCGGACCGAAAACCTCAAGGGCGCAGACCTTCATTTCGGTTTTTGTTCCAGTCAGTACAGTGGGTTCATAAAAACTTCCATCGCGTTTTCCACCGCATAAAATACGAGCCCCCTCATTTACGGCTTCTGCGACCCAATCCTCTACCCTTTTGGCATTGGTTTCATCAATCATTGAGGTGATATCAGTTTCCGGATCCAAAGGATTACCTGTCTTCAACTTTGAGGCTAAAGCAGCAAAGCGTTCAGAAAATAGAATAAAAAAATTTTGCTGAACATAAATGCGCTGGGCGTGAATGCAAACCTGCCCGGCGTAAGCAAAACCTCCGACCAGGCATTTTCTCAGTACAAGTTCCAAATCGCATGAATCGGAAACAATTACCCCTGCATTGCCACCCAGTTCCAACACGACTTTCTTTTTGCCGGCCTGCTCTTTCATTTTCCACCCCACTTCGGGAGAACCGGTGAAAGTAAGAAGTTTGATTCGATCATCCGTAACAAGTTGGTTGCCTGTTTGGCGATCCATAGGCAGGATCGAAACTGCGCCTTTAGGCAGTTCGGTTTCGTCAATGATCTTCGCCAACTCAAGGGTTGAGAGCGGTGTTGATGTGGATGGTTTGAGAATAATCGGGCAACCGGCAGCGATGGCTGGGGCAATTTTGTGAACCGCGAGGTTCATAGGAAAGTTGAAAGGGGAAATGCCGGCCACCAAACCAACCGGGAAATATTTCACCAGGCCTTCTTTGCCTTCGCCAGCCGGAGTCCAGTCGAGGCTGATGTATTCTTTGGGCAGGCGCTTGCTTTCTTCGGCTGCAATTTTGAAGGTTTCGGATGCGCGCTCTATTTCGCCGATAGCGAGTTTGATGGGTTTGGCGGCTTCATTTGCCAGGATTTCTGCTAAGCATTGTTTATCGGTTTCCAAACGACGGTGAATATGCATCAGAATATTATATCGCTTAAATGATGGCAAGGTTTTCAATGATGGAAAAACTGACTCCGCACCTTTGATGGCATCTTCCAGGTCATCTTTTAAACCAATACAGGCAATGCCAACAAGCTCATTATTATATGGGTTCCTGACTTCAACTGTTTTTTCTGTTTGCCGGAATTTCCCGGCGATATAAGCTTTATGAATTTGCATAGGTTTAAACTGTTTAATATTAAAAAGCCCCGCCGGCAAATGCTTGCCGGCAGGGCAAATATAGCTATTTTGAGTGTTAAGGTGTTAAGGCGTAAAGAGGTTCAATGTTTAACTATTTTTTTTGTGATTAATTTGTTGCCTGCTATCATGCGTAACAGGTAAATTCCAGGCAAATACCCTGATAAGTCGTACTGATAGTTTCCTGCTGATGAAAGTTCCTGCCGTGTCAAACACTCAGCATGGATATTGTAAATTTCCAGCATAACTTCCGCAGGGTTACCCATAAATTTCATTGTTATGAGTCCGGCTGTCGGGTTCGGGAAAATATTCAACTCCAGATCCTTTTCACTCAGACTATTTAGTCTTTCTTCTACAGTTTCAGGTTCCGCCTCTGCGAGAACATTGCTTTGTAAATTGTTACAATAATTTTCGTCAGTTGTGATCCGGGCATTTAAATACCCTCCTTGAAAAACTCTGGTGTCGGGTAGGAGTATGATCTTCTGACCTGCTATAAGCGTTGCTTGTCCACCATTGTAAACATAAAGATACTGTGCAGTGAGTGTTTGCGTGGCATTATAGCACTTTTCGATCCCATTAAAAACTGATTGATTGAAAACCAAAAAATTAGTCGAAACCCCTGTTTCCCAGGTTATACGATTATAAGGATCGTCGTCATAATTTTCGCCTGCAAACGCTCCGCTGAAAGCATAAAAGGTAACATTACCGGAGTTCACACTTTTTCGGACATTAAAGGCGCCACCCCAGTAGTTTCCCTCAAAATTGGCTTCAGTTACAGTAAAAGTTTGATTATTGTTGATGGTGAGCAGCACCCCACCAGAAACTCCATTTCCAAAAGTACAGAAATTGAACGCTTTGTCAGGGTCAACGCTTGCTCCGGCTTTGATATGGATACCATCGGCATTCATACTGTGAAAGATGGCATGTTCTGCTTTGATGATTCCTCCGCTGTTTACTTCAAATGAATAATAGTTGACATCTCTGTAAATCAAAGGTGGATTGTTAGGATGACCAGCCACTTCCATTTCGCCACCGTTGTTTATCTGTAGGGAATTTCTGATGTTAAGGTTTGATCCGGGAGGCAAAAGCATCTTACCGCCATTGTTGATCTGCATCGGCGCACTGGATTGAAACCTGAATCCACCCAAATCAAGAATGCCTTTTTCAACCTTCGCCAACTCACCACCACCACAAACCAAATCAGCAAACATGGTGAGTTTGTTAGAGGCGTTTGTTTTCTCCAGCACAAAATCAATAAAATACGAACTGTATCCATTGTTGTGAAAACTGGTGTTGGTTGCACCCCTGAAATAACATGTGCCTTGCGGCCAGAAAATCCCGCTTCCATTGAACGCTACGTTTCCATAAAATGCATAAGTTTTCCCGATAGTTTGAGCTTCAAAATTTCCACCCAACAGCGTAAAATCACCCATAAAAACAAAACTACACAATGTCATAACAACACCAGCCGGCTTATCAACAACAAGGTGATAAAAAGTTTCCGTTCCTGAACTGTTGTTAATTTGCTGGTTAGTGGTTCCTGTAAATTTAACTGTTCCGGTGTTGGCAACAAAACCAGAGGCACCGGCCTGATTGAACCAGTTGCCACTCAATGTTAAGGTTCTTGACGATTGAAGAGTAAGTGTGGCTCCTGACTGAATAGAAAGGCTCCAACAGGCTGCATTGCTCGTTGAAATTACTGGTTTATTGGCAGGCGCCCCCGGTATCACAACATCATCAGTGGCCAGTGGTACACGGTTCAGCGACCAGTTGGAGGACTGGTGCCAGTTGATACTGGTTGTGCCCTGCCACTCATTGGTTTGTGCAAGGGAATTCAATCCGCAGGCACTAACAATTGCTAAAATAATAATTAGTCTTTTCATGGTAACGGGTTTTGGTAAATATTCAATGACCGTTTGGTATATCATTGTTTGATAATTTTCCCGGTAAAGGATTTGTTTCCATCTAAAATTCGAATGAGGTAAACCCCGGGATTCCATCCTGATAAATCAAGCGAAAGCCTTTGTGCCCCTGAATAATAAAGCTGCTCGCGCAGATCGCCGGTGATCCCATATACCTGGAGGATTATTTTTTCGTCCGGGTTCAAACCATTCAGTTCAATATTCACTATACCGGATGTAGGATTAGGATACATGTTCAGGTAGTGGTATTGATCATCATTTGAGGCAAACCGCATGGCAGAAAGAAATGAGTTTTCTTCTTCGTCATCAGGGGACACTGAT
The DNA here is from genome assembly GCA_014860575.1 of Bacteroidales bacterium. Taxonomy (NCBI): domain Bacteria; kingdom Pseudomonadati; phylum Bacteroidota; class Bacteroidia; order Bacteroidales; species Bacteroidales bacterium. Next base: position 270,015 of record JACZJK010000005.1, on the reverse strand, counting down.
GCCAGCATGCTTTGCTGCTGTTCGCAAAACTCATAGGTTTCGGTAATCCAGGCATGCATATAACCACCGCTCATTATATGGGTTCCCGGCAAAATTTTGATTTTGCTGGCTGCAATCAGATCAGCAGAACCTCCGCTTTCGACCACAAGGTCTGCTACAGTAAGGATATAGAAGGCATCTTCGCAGATTGAAATCCCGCTCTCTATTGTTTGTGGTTGTGATGTGTATGACCCTGGCATCCAATGCACCCTATCGTAAGGATCATCCTCAAAGGCCTGGCCAGAAAACGGGCCGGTAGCATCAAGCATAAATACCTGGCCCGCATCATTGATCTTTCTTACATTGTGCTGGCTTCCCCAGGTATTTTGCGGGAAATTGACGTAGTTCAGGATATTAAGCTCATTACTATTGATGGTGATCAAGGAGTTGGGACCAGGCTTCCCTTCCACTATATCAGCATAATAAGCATGAAGTTTTCCACTTGGCGATACATAGATACCCTGTTCATTCATCTGACTGATTTGCGCATAGTTGCTCTCCAATACTCCTTCAACATTTAGGGAATAATAGTCAGCGGTGGTAACACCGGTAATCTTTGAATACCGGTTTTCTTGCCCACTGCATTTGATAAGCCCACCTTCTTCAATTAACAAGGCTTTGTTATGTTTCATCAGCAAATCAGCACAACTTATTCTAAAGACAGCACCATCGCTTATTGTGACATTTCCCCAACATTCAAGTTCTGTGTCGTAACCGAGGCTCACTGATCCGCTTTGAAACATGAAGTCATTTCTGATCAGGCTCGATAACAATTGAATGTGATCCCAGGTATTATAGTAACTATATGTTTTATTGATTCGAAGGTTGTAAAAAGACGCTCCATCCTGTGCAAATAAAAACCCTATGTCCTCGCCATAAACCTCAACGGTGCCTCCATCAGGAACAAAACCAGGTGATTGGGCGGTAAATCCTCTTGAAGAGCGGATGGTACCGCCACTGATGTTGCCTGAAAATACGAATGGATAGTTGTCAATAATGTAAATACCCTGATCTTTAATGTCCAGCACACCTGATGTCATATTCAGGACTGAACTTTCGGTGAAACCCATGCTGCACTGGTCATTTCCTCCGTAAATATTCAGGGTTCCTCCATTTATCTGCAGACCTCCCATGATATTCACCGATTGGTTTTCGTCCTGGTAAAGATTGATGGTTCCTGAAGAACCAGTGCTGAACCAGCCGTAAATACCGTCATCAGCCAGATCGTATGCATTAAAGGTTGCATCTTCATGGGTGTATAACCGCCCGTTTGTCCAATCATACACCAGGCAGGAAACCACAGATTCGTTTTGGATCGAAAGAAAGAAGTTGTCCTTGTCAATTTCGAGGATATAAAACTCTTCGTTGCCACATGTTTGCATGTTATTGCCATTAAAAACTACCCTGCTGTTGACTTCGTTAAAAGCAGCCGGCCCAACATTGTTGCTCCAATGTGATCCAACATTAATGGTGCAATTTCCGGCTTCAAATACACCGGAGTTAATGGTAACTGCGCCACGGATATCAAGTACATCAGTATAATCTGTGATGACAGACACGGTTCCTGACTGATTGAATGTCAAATTGTTAACATACGTATTCAGGTTTGGCATCCATAGCTGATTGTTGCCTGAGAACTTTAGTGTACCCTGGTTGATTGCGGTTTCGCCCAGCGTATAGAAATTACTTCGTACAACAATGTCCTGGCTGCTGTTTGAAATAAATTTGCTGCTGGATGTTACGCCCAACAGACTTGCATTGAGGGCAGCCGTTGAAAATGCATCAAACTCTACCTGCGCGCCTGGGGATTTTGCCAGGTCGAGATCGTTGAAATAGCTGGTAGGTGAGTGAACCAATATCCTGCTGTTAGCTAATCCTGTAAAACTTACAATACCATTATTAAGCTGTACATCCGATCCCGCCTCAAACGACCAGTTCCCCTTGATGTTCATCATCGCGTTGGTATGCATGCTTGTTGTGGAACCGGAAAGCCAGAATATGTTTCCATGAACCAATAAAACTCCTGCAGAACTCCACATTCTCAATTTGCCGCTTACCTGCACATCTTCCTGAATCTCAAGAGTGCCTTCGCCAATATCAAGAGTGCCTTGTATATCAATGCTATGACAGGTAACATTCTGTTGTGATATCCATGGCATGTAGGGGCAACTGGCCGGAATGGTTACAGCTGTGCTGCCAGTTGGAACTTGCAGGTCGTCCCAATTTGTGGAGTTGTACCAGTTATTTGAGGAGATTCCAGTCCACAGTCCGGGTTGAGAAATCCCCCAGTTTATACGGTTAAAAGGGTCGTTTTCAAAACCCGGGCCTGCAAAATCTCCCGTGGCATCCTTGAAAGTTAAACTTCCGGCATCCACAGTTTTGCTTACGTTGTGAAGCACTCCTGAACTATTATCAGGAAAAACCACGTTTCTTAGAATGATATTCTGATTGTTGTCAATTGAAAGTAAGGCATTGGAACCCGGTTTCCCCGGACCAAACATGCAACTTGAGAATGCCTTCTCTGGATTGATAGTTGCACCTGGCGCAACATAAAAACCCTGGCCCATTAACTGGTTAAAACTTGTATTCCTGACAGTTATGTATGAATTTGCAGTGGCATTGATGCTGTAATAATCATTTGGTGTAATACCGCTGATAGTGGCATTATCAATACCTCCATCACAATCAAACAAAACCTCACCGTATTCATGAACTACTATCGAAGACATGTCTTTCATCTTTAGGGTTGCTAAACAATGCATATCCAGAGTTGCCCAACTGCTGATTTCTATGCTATTCCAACATTCGAGTGTATTTCCAATGCTTATGACAAATCTGCCACCTTGAATGAGCAGGTCATTGGTCACTTGTGCATCATAGCAATAGCTCCAACCATAATCTAAATTTATAATTAAATCATAAAATGACCCACCATAGGCGTAAATACCTCCATTATTGGTCCCATAAATTTCAACATTTCCGCCGGTAGGATTAAAATTTCCATCCGAGCTGATTGCAAAGTCCCCACTTGTTCTTATACTGCCACCATTAATGTTTCCTGTAAAGGAATATGGTGACTGGCTATCAATCCAAATGTCTACATTTTCAAAATTCAAGACACCTCCACTCATATTTAAAGTACAATTTCCATTACGGCCCCATTGGCTATCACCATGACCAAACACGTTGAAGTTACCTCCCCAAATATTAAAGTTACCTATCAAATCAAGTGTTTGGTATTCTCCAGGTTTATAAAGGTTAATTTCACAATCTGGATTTACATAGTAATTACCATAAATACCTTCGTCAGCCAAATCATAAGCTGTAAAAACCGCACCGTTTAATGCATCAATGGCCCCGGCAGTCCAGTCGTAAACATTGCATACAATTGTAGGTCCGTTATTCATTCTTAGCGCCCCACCCAATGGTTTATCCACTTCCAGGGTATCAAATATTTCATCATGCCACAGATATTGATGGTAATCTCCGCCATTGAAGATGACCCGGCTGCCGGTTTCGGTAAATGCCGCCGGCTCAGCAATATTGACCCAGTTGCCGCCAAGTTTTATTGTAAGACCTGTGGCATCAAACATGCCGGAATTAATATGAAGGTCGCCATTTACATTCAGCACAGAAGTATTTACAGTATTTAAGCTCGCCGTGCCGGTCTGGCTGAACACCAGGTGATGGAAATAGTCATCTGGCAGGAGCTTTAATGTTTGGGTTATGCCATCAAGTTTGAAAGTTCCTTCTGTACAACTGATATGGCCTCCCATGTTATTGAGGTTTTTGTTAAGAACAAAATGCTTATCGCCCGAGGTTAAGAAATGCCCGTCCCATAAATCCAGGTAATTCACATTAAGATGCTGGGTTGAGGCATCTGAAAACCTTGCATAAAAACTATCTGATTTATCAACTACAAGCATTTCAATGAAAGTATTTTCGGAATGATTGATAACCTGGCTTATGAAAGCACCATTTAACAAGAGCCTCCCATTAAGAAACTGCACATTGGATCCGAAATTAAAAACCAAATTCTTCTTTACACTAATGTCAGATGTTGATGTTAGGCTGGCTGCAGAGCCAGATTCAAAATTCAAATCACCCAAAACCTGCAAATATCCTTGTTCAGTTACATCGGAACTTATCACAAGGGAACCACTGATTGTGCAATTAAAATTCGTGATCAGGTTTGCCTCTCCGATTGTGAGTGTACCCAGCACTGTCATGTCATTCACAAGGATTGCTGTTTCTGAGTTCAAAACCGGCATATTTGGAACTGAGGCAGGAATCACCACGCTGGCAGAGGAATTTGGTAGCGCGAGGTCATCCCAGTTTTCAGGGTCATTCCAATCATTACTTGCAATACCAGTCCAAAGTCCGGGCTGGCTTTCAACCCAGTCAATACGGTTGTAGGGGTCGCTCTCATAAGCCGGCCCTGCATAAGCGCCAGTGGCATCTTTGAATGTTACTTTCCCGGAGTTGTTTGGTTTAGAAATGGTGTAATCGCTGTTAAGCAATGGAAAATGTGCATCTCTTATTAGTATTTCCTGGGCATTGGCAAAGATGAGCATATTGGCGTAAGCGGGTGAGTTATCGGTAAAAGTGCATTTGTAAAATGAATTTGCAGGATCAACAATAGAACCGTCGAACAGATAAAGATTATTCATTTTACGAAAGGTTGTATGCTTCGCTGCAATCGTGCCGTTATTATAAACTTGAATAAAGTAAAAGCCCGAACTGCTGGTAACAATAGCATTTTGCGATTGAGTACCCTCTGATTTTAATGTACCGTTGCCACTCACATATAAATATTTCCCATTTGCAAATATTGTCTGACTGCCAGCCCCCAGATGAAGTGTGCCTGCTGCATTAATATCCAGATGAGACAAAAGGTTAAGTGTTTTATTGGATGTAGCAAGAGTACCGCCACCTATTGTGAGTGATCCGTTTACGGTTGCATTTGTATTCAATGTTACCTGGCTTCCGGAGTTCTTGTTCACGCTGTATTCATGCAGGTTGCCGGCAGTCATCGTTAAGAGCGAATTGGCTGATCCATATTGTTCAACCTTACCACCTGCTGGTGTAAAATTGCTTCGCCCGTTTGAGAAATCCTTGCTGGTTCTGATAGTTCCACCCGTGATGTTTTGGGTAAAAGTGTATGTTAGGTCTGTTTTTACCACAATGCTCTGATCCACAAAATCCAGCACACCGCCGCTCATGGTAATGGATGCATTGCCTCCCGCCGGCCACCAACTAGGGTTTATACCCCCATAAACATTGAAAATTCCCCCATAAATATAAAGATTACCTTTCAGGTCAACATTCCCTGTGAGGTTGGTGAGGTTGATGGTACAACCAGCGTTCAGATAAAAATTGCCGGCAATGCCATTGTCAAGCAACTGGTTGCTTACGGTGAACGTTCCGTTGTTTAACACATCTATGGCGCCGGCAGTCCAGTCGTATTTGGTGCAGGTAACGTTGGTTCCGTTCATTCTCAAGGCGCCGCCAACTGCTTTATGAACCTCCAGCGTAAAAAAAGTTTCATTGCTGCAATATTGATGATAATTACCCCCGTTGAAGATCACCCGGCCAATACCCTGCTCAAACCCACCGGTTCCAACAGTGTTGGTCCAATCGCCGAAAAGAGCTATCGTATTATTCTGCGGGTCCAGCACACCGGCCTGTATGTTCATTGATCCTTTCAATTGCATAAAGTATGAAGTCGAAATGGTGACAGTTCCACCTGTGTTAATTCTTACCGAATTAAAGTAGTCGTTGGTATTGATCTGGATGTCCTGTGTCCCGGAAGATTTTTCGAGGCTGAGTGTACCCGAATTCAGATAAATGTTTCCGGAGTTTATAAGGTTACCCTTAAGTATTGTTGTAATATTGGGTTGCCCGATGAAAACCGAGCCGGCGCCAATGTTTAAAGCGCCATCAATGGTTATGGTTGCAGAGGAAGAACTATTTACATATACAATAGCGCTCCCAGTCTTGCTCAGGGTAACACTGCTAAAACTGCTTGAAGCACTGTGATTATAAATATTGGAGTTTGACCCACCAGTAAAGGTCAGCCAGCACCACCCCAGATTGATGGATGAACCGGAGGCAAAGGTATAGTTACCACTTACCTCCATCCTTCCACCAAGATAAGCATTGATGGATGAAGTTGAATTCCAGACCACATTTCCTGCAATAAGTTTTCCAGTATTACCAAGAAAATGCCCTCCGATAGATAATGCTCCATTGAGGGTAGCAGTACCGCTAACTGTAAGTACAGTGCTGCTTCCACTTGTACCGGTGATTGACAAAGTTGCTCCTGAATTCACCGTGAGGTTATTGCAAACTCCACCGGTTGAGCCGGATACCGTTGGCGAATGGGTGGTGCCTGAAGGAATGGTAACGTTATCGCTGGCTGTAGGAATTCCAACAGGATTCCAGTTACCTGCAATATTCCACGCAGTACTTGTTGAGCCTGTCCATGTTTTCTGGGCAAAAGTCAGCCCCGAAAAACATAATAATAATGCGAAAGTGGTCAATGACTTTTTCATAGGTGTTGCTGTTTATTGGTTATAGTATTCTGAAATCTGTATAGCCATATAGTGGTTTTTCTGCTGTACTCAGCATTTGAACCTTGCTGCCCTGCGGGCCTTTCCTGCACCATTCAATAAATCCCTGGAGGGCTGGCTCATCTCCTTCTGCTTCAATCACAATTTGACCCGGGTGCTCTGTTACCTTGCCCTTGATTTGATACTCGCTGGCACCCCAGAGTGCGTAAAGTCTGAAACCGATCTGTTCCACTTTACCGGAAATAATGATCTGTAGATGCCTGATCACGTCGGTGTTTGTTTTGTGTAAAATTAGACAGCCATTAAGCCCTGAACCTAATTTTGGCAATAGACAAATAATAGACAAGATGAAAATTGTTTGATGCAGTGTCGCAATGATGCAGTGTTACAGTGATGCAGTGTTGCGGTATGAATGGAGTAATGGGGTGTTGGAGTAATGAATTATTGGAGTGATGGTGTGTTCAATTGGTTAATTAGTAGATTGGTAGATTCGTTGTTCTTTGAATTTGGGTCTCGGATCTCGGGACTTGGAATTTGGGTCTTGGGGCTTGGAGCTTGAAACTTGGGGCTTCCGCTACAGCCCATGCACTATTTCATCCAAGGTTTCTCCGTTGATAAGCCTGAGTTTTTTTCGCAACCGGTAGCGATGGGTGTTTACTGATTCGGGGGTAATATTCATTAGCCGGGAAATCTCCTTGGTGGAAAGATTGAGTTTGATATAGGCGCACATTTGCATATCATTCTGGGTAAGGCACCCATTCATTTTGCGCAGGTTCTCGAAAAAAGATTTATGGATGGACTCAAAATGAATCTTGAATTCTTCCCATTGATCGCTTAAATCGGTCTGGCGGTCAATTTCCATGATGATTTCCCTGGCCTTACCTTCCTTGTCGGTATCGTTGATTTTGATCTGCTCAGCAAGGATTCTGAGTTTTTCAAAAACTTCGTTTTTGTTGGCAATAAGCATGGTGGCAGTGGTGAGTTCCTGTTTCTGCCTTTCAAGGTTTTTGGCCTGTAGTTTTTTGATCTCTTCCTCTGCAAAAAGGCTTTCCCGCAGATGTTGGTTGTGGGTCTCTATTGATTCCAACTTCAGTAGGTTAACTTCCTTTTCCTTAACAAATAAGGCCCGGCTTTGCAAAAGCGATTTTCTTTTGAGCACGAAAGCCCAAAAAAGTGAGCCGGAAAGCAAGAAGAGTACGATTATAGCAAGAATTGAAAAATGCTGGTTTTGCTTCCGCAGCCGGTTCTCTGCCAGCAGCAACTGGTTTTGTTTTTCTTTTTTCTCTGTTTCGTATTTTACTTCAAACTCATTGATCAGCCTGGCGCTTTGCTCAGAAAAAACAGAATCCTTGAGAACAGTAAAGTTCTCAAGGAAGTACAGTGCCTGATCCATCCTGCCCTGGCTTTTATAAAGATTGTATAAAAACTTTGAAGCATCCATTTCTTCCGGACGGAGGTGATGCTCCAAGGCAAGTTCAAGGCCATCCAGATATGAAGCCTCGGCAGCAAGCTCATTGCCCATCTGAAAATTAAGTTCACCTATCTGAATGAGTAAGCCCGACAGCTTGAAATTTAAACCAAGCTCAGTAAATATCTTTAAGGCTTCTTCAAAATAATCCAGAGCCTCATTATTCTGACCCATCGCAAGGGAGGCAAGTCCAAGTCCTTGCAACCTGATAGCCACCTTAGCCTGGTTTCCCAAACGGCGATCAATCTCAAGCGCCTCTTCCAGCAGCTTAATCGCCTTTTCATATGATTGCATGGCCATATACAACTTGCTCAGATTACTCAGCCGGATAGATATTTTTGATTCATCGCCAGATGTCCTGTCATTTTCAAGGGCTATTTCGAGGAATTCCAATGCTTTGTCATGTTTCCCCCAGGCATAGTAAACCATCCCGATGGAGTTAAAAGTTGTAGACATATCTGCCAGGTTACCTGACAACTCATCCAGTCTCAATGTTTCCAGAAAATGATCAATGGCCTTTTCATATTGTCCGGTCATCTTAAAGTTAATCCCAAGGTTTGACAGATTGGTCGCAATTTCTGCTGTATCATGCATTTGTTTACTAAGCTTTAAGGCGCGGCTGTGGTATTCAATAGCTTTATCGAACCATCCAAGCTGATAATAAATATATCCGGCATCTCCATATCTGCGGAGGATGCTATCAATTCTAGGCCTGGAAGTGTTTTGTTCAACCTCGGCACTTTCGAGGTATGATCCCAGTGATGGCAATAAGCTATCAAGATAAAATAAAGCGTCGGCTTTGAGTTTTAGTGCATCGCTGAGCAAGGGTAACTGATTTTGTCTTCGAGCAGTCTGTTCAGCTTCCAGCGCATAAGCATAGGCTTGATCCGGGTCATTCAATACAGTTATATCGGCCAGTTTTACCAGGATCGCAGCACGGTTTTTCTCCTGCGACCCGGACAACAGAAGCTTCAAGCTGTCTTTGCCTTGTTCCTGGCCATGTATTAAATCGCTAAAAATAAGCAGGATGGTGAACAGAAGCATCTTTCTATGGAGAAAAAAATAAAACCGGTAACTCGCAACAAGAAAGTGCTTATTGACAGCAATATGAGTTATCATGATCTTCTGATGAGAAAATTTCTCTAAAAATAGAAAAATAATCATATCAAAAGATGAGAAAAAATAAATAAAAATTATCTGCTTTTTATAAGTTTAAGATAGTCGGTGCCTGCCGCTGTCATGATTTGCAAGAAATATACTCCGGCTTGCCGGCCTGATAAATCCAGATATATAGTTGAAGATTCATAAAACTCCTTTGCCATAATTATTTCACCATGCGTTCCGAAAATTCTCACAATGATACTTAAAGGCTCGCCGTTAAGCTCCAATGTGAACCTGCCTGCAGTAGGGTTTGGATATACCTTCAGGTCTGCCGGCGATTTATCTCCAGGCGCCTGAATATGATGCAATGACTCATCTTGCGAGCCGGTTGCCAACATGCTTTCCGGCTGATCGCAATAGTTGCCGGCAACATCAATCCATGCATGCAAATAACCACCTTGTTGCACTGCGGTGCCTTCATGGAGTAAGATTTTGCCGCTGTGGCCGGTAACAAGGGTTACACTGCCGCCGTTTGCAACTGTAAAATCCGAAATCGTAATCTGGCTGGACGCGGCAAAGCAGTCATCTGGATCGGGAGGGATTGAAATATTATTCAGGTTAAGTATTTCGGGTAATTCCGGAACATATGTCTTTACACATCTAACAGAATACCCATTTTCTTTATACCAGTTGGCAAGATTGGGTAAAACGTTAACATTGTAGCTCATGCTCCAATATGCTGAGTGATAGCTATTAAGTTCGGTAGAACTCCACCAGTATGCCTGGTTGCCCAAATTATGAAAACCTCCATAGAAGTCGCGGTCGCCTCCGGGCAATGAAGAGAAATTCATGGCATCAATCCCATAATGTAAGCCTGTTCCGTCGTCATTCCACCTGGGATGCTCATCGGTATCGCAATCGCCACCCAATGGCGAATCCACCTGCCGGCACGATTTAAGAATTTGTCCTCCATTTACAAAGCCGACGTAATCACGCAATTGTAACCATTCCTCTTCGGTCGGAATATGCCACCCATTGGGGCAAATGCCTTGGGCACCAGGCACATCAGTGTAATCCATCATTTCGCGCCACTGATACAAACCACCATAGGCATCGCAAAGATTTGGATCATTGTTGTAGCAGTATTTTTCAATGATGTCATTATTGAGTTGGTCAATACCGTAGCCTCCACAAATCATGCTTCCTAAATTCAGGTTTTCTTTCATCCAGCATTGCCCGCCAATCAATACGGTGTTGTAAACATTGCCTTCGCTGTCGGTTACGGTTGGCTGGCCGGGGCATGGATCGCCATCTTCCGGATCTGTTCTGCCCTGGGTTTCCGTTTTCTCAATTTGTTTCAACCCGAAAACAGATTGGCTATAAACATGAACATTAAACAAAAAGCTCATACAAATTAAAAAGATCAAAGGATGGATAATTGTTTTCATAAAATTGGTTTTAATGGGTAAATAAATTATTGCTTGATTAGCCTGGCAAAATCAGAATTTTTGCCATGAGTTACCTTAAATATATACACACCGTTTTGAAGCCCTGTCAAATCAATCTGGTATTGGGGCTTTGCTTCCATTACTTTGTTCATGAGGTTCTGACCCATCAGGTTGTAAACCTCAACAACAACATTTCTGGCGCTTTCATGGCTTAAAAGTTCAAGGGTAACTACTCCCCTGACTGGATTGGGATAAACTTTAAACAGGTTCTGATGAATATGTGAAGTAATTTCATTCAGTTCAGTTTGCTGATGTTCTGTATCTACTGCAGCTACCATAGCAAATGGCTGGCCACTGCAAAAGCTGAGATCTGAGATCCGGGCATGCAGGTATGACCCGCTGTGGGCATGTGTGCCGGGCAACATCAGGATGCTTTCGCCGGCAACCAGGTTTACCGCAGCGGCACTTTCCACCACAAAGTTTTGTGCCCCTCCGGTTAAAATGGTTTGCTGTGCTTCGAAACACAAATTCTGGCCGGCGCCAACGGCAATGCCATCCAGGGTGATTTCCACTGAAGGATCGCCAGTCCAGTGAACGTGGTTGTGAATATCCTGCTCATGATCACTTCCGGAAAACGATCCGATGTAATCAACAAAGGTCACAACACCTGAGTTATTATTTTTTGTCACATTGTACGTGCTGTGTGAAGAGGGAAAACGTGCATTTAAAATCTGAAGACTCTGATCATTGTCGAGCGTAAGCAAGGTACCATCGGCATGTCCCATTGTAAAAACACAGGAATTAAAAGCGCTGAAAGGATCTACAAGGGCTCCGGGTTTTATGTTTATACCATTGGTATCAGTATATTCAAAATAAGCGGAATCAGCCCCGATGGTTCCGCCACTTTCCACGTTCAAAGCATAACGGCCGCCATCACCTGTAATCAGGACGTAATGCGATTCATCGCCTGTCAATCGTAGTTCTCCGCCGTTGTTCACCGTAAGTGAAGTTGAACCGCCCATGACCAGCCAGGCTGCGCCGTTCATTTCGAATTTCCCGCCGGCATTGATGGTGGAATTTCCCAATATGGTATTGTTGACATCCTGGTTTATCAGGGTTCCGGCTTCCACATCCAGGTTGCCGGTGATGGTAAAGTTTGAATTAAAGCTGATATCGCTTGATTTTCCTCCATCTGAAAGCGGCTTCATTTCCCGGGTGCTGTGGGTAATTACAGGTGCTGATCCATCATCCTTTACGGTCGCTGTTTTGTTAATCAGCAAATGATGCAGGGTACTGCCAAATACCTGTTCAAGGTAAGCATTATCAGAACCATAAAATTCAAATGTTCCCGCTGTTGGGGTAAAGTCCGGGCGATGACCCAAATAACCTTTGGAAGTTCTGATTTTGCCTCCTGTAATATAGTTTGAAAAGGTGCCACCAGCCCTCACATAAATCGTTTGATCCTTGATATCAAGCACTCCTCCGCTCATGGTGAGTGATGCAGAAATGCCCGGCCACCAACTGGTGGAACCCGGCATACCACCGTAAATATTCATAATGCCGGATTGAATATTCAGATTGGCGGAGAGATCAATGTTTTTTGTAACATCCTGGTAAATGTTCAATTCCGCATCAAAAAGAATATAGGTTCCGTAAAGCCCGCCGGTTTCTTGTAAATCATTTATCTGGATCGTAGCCCCTGAACTGCAATCCATAGTACCGCCCTGGTCAAGAACGCCAATGGTGACAACAGCACCCGGGCCAAGGGCTTTGAATCTGGATGAAGGATTATCAATATTCAATACCCCAATAACATCGAACTGATCATACACATAGCAAGAATATGCAAGCTCCAGGTTGTTCTGTATGGTTGTGTTGTCGTGAAACCTTACATAATTCCCTGTGTTCAATTGCTGAACATCATAAAAAGTGTTCGCACCATAAACACTCTGTTGATCGCCACTGCTTTCAAAGATGACTTTTCCTGTTCCGGGGTCAAATGCAGAAACTCCGGCATTGTTGGTCCAGTTAACGCCAACGTAGATTTCTCTGTCCTGTAAATTAAACACTCCCGATTGAATTTCCACATTACCCTTCACATCAAGTATGTCGGACAAGGAGTTGTTAATAGTAAGCGTTCCGCTTTGGTTAAAAGCGAGGTTGTTAAAGTAACTTCCTGTGTTCAGTTCCAGGCTCTGATTGGTCCCATTCAACACTACCCTGCCATGATTGCATAAAAGTGTCCCATTGCTGTTAATATCGCCTTTGAGTATCACATCATAGATAGAATAGATTCCGAAAACTGCTTCTGGATGAACGTATATGTTACCATTGATCGTCAATGGCGTGGAAGAGTTGTTACTTACTCTAACCTCAGCTCCATCTGTTTTATCGCTTTCTACATTGTTGAATGAGCTGGTTTGTGAATGACTACGGATAAATTTGGAGGTATTGCCCCTGAAAAGTATCGTTCCATCTGTAAAGTTGGCATTTGAACCGTTTTCAAAATTCCAGTGGCCCCAGGCAATAAAAACATTCGCTGCCGTGAAGTTGGCAGTGGAACCACTGTTCCAAACAACATCGCCATGGGCATTGATCACGCTCAAATCATGCGTCATATCCAGGTTGCCGGAAATATTAGTATTCCCGATAATATTGAAGGCATACTGGCCAATGCTTAGGGTGCCTGCTTCAATATCCAGGTTACCTGTGATCGCAAAATCTGAGTTTAAGTAAATGGTGTTGGCTTTTCCTCCGTCAGAAAGCATTTCACCGCTTCGGTTGTCATAAACTGGTTCGCTTGTTTCCTTTTTATCCTCACCATTGTCGCTTTTAGCAATCTTTACATTGTGAACATTGCATCCGTATGTCTGACTGATGAAGTAATCACCTGATCCATAAAATTCAAAAGTGCCGGCGGTAGGGGTAAAATCGGCGCGGTTTCCCGAGAAACCCTTCGATGTTCTGATAGTACCCCCTGTTATGTTATGTGTCCAATCATAAAGATGATAAATTGTTAGCCCGCAGGTTTTTATATCTATGATCCCATCGGTCATTTCAAGATGAGCCCCATTTGCAAAAGGCCAGTAACAAAAATCGCCGCTTAAATTGATAGTTCCTCCGTAATTATACAAACTTCCTTTCAGGTCAATCCAGGGTTCTAATCCTGAATTGGTAATATCAATTAAACTGCTTGTGCCGGCTTCAATGATTCCTCCCACATAATTCTGAACCAGGTCGTTCACAATGATTGAGCCTGCACCATTGGCCATTAGCTTTCCACCCTGGTTTAAAAGTGCAATGGTAACATTTGCGTTGTCCGTGTTGGCTGTAAACCTGCTGCCCACATTGCTTAAATCCAGCATCCCGGAAATATTCATGCTTTGATAAGCCCAGCACAGGTAGTTAAGCGCCAGGTTGTTTTGTATAGTAGTTGGGCCGAAAAATCTGAGATATTTACCGGCATTTAGCTGGGTCACGTTGTAAAAAGTATTTGTTCCGGTCACATCCTGGTGATCGCCACTGCTTTCGAAGATGATGGTACTTGAGGTCGGATTGAAACCACCAGCTCCTGCATTGTTTGTCCAGTTGCCACCCACGGTTATGGTTGAAGACCCGGCATTGAAGTAACCCTGTTCTATGGTAAGGTTCCTGGCAACATTGAAATCATCGTTAACCACAAAGGTTCCAATTGATGAATTGAATACTATATGGCCAAATGTTCCAGAACCAGAACCATAATTATCAATCGTTTGCGATATACCATTGAAGATTACAGAGCCATCATTATTTAACATTGTAAAATCAAAGCTCCCGTAATAAATAAAATCACCCCCCATTAAAATATTCTCACTGGTAAAGCTTTCAAATGTTGCATGAGTGTCAACAAAGGTTAAACCATTAATGACCAGATCATGAGTGCTCAGATTACTCACTTTTGTATTAGCACTTGATTTGTATATCCTCAGGTTATTAAAACTACAATTGTCACTGTAGCACCTTATCCAGCTATCGCCGGTCCCCATGAAATCAACAGCGCCATTGGCAAAATTTACGTTGGCCCCTTCGTTAAAATTCCAGTCACCGTAAACCCGGAATGAGCTATTTGCCGTAAATCCTGCTGTTGATCCGCTCTCCCAAACCACATCACCATAAACAATGAGAAGACCAGAAGCGGAATTCTTATTGAGCGTTCCAAATACAGTAAGATCGTTTTGAATAGTTAAATAATACGCCTCAATTGTAAGGCTGGCCCAGGGATGAATGGTCAGGCTTTTACAGTTTGCATGAGCGGAGTTGATAACAGGTTGATTGGAGGGTGGCGCCGGAATGTTTACATCTACCGTTGAACCCGGAACCACTCCATCATCCCAGTTCAGGGGATTGTGCCAGGTTGAGCTTACTGCACCGGTCCACAAACCGGGCGTTCCTCCCTTTTTCTGTGGAATTTTTGACCCAAAAACTTTGTCCTGAATCTTTTGGTAATCATCTGTTTGCGCCAGGGATGCTGTGCTGAAAATAAGGCATGCAAAGCCAGTCAGCATGGTGAGGATCAAAATTTTTGTTTTCATGTTTCTCTATTTTGTTGGTTAATTATTTTTCTGATGTATTACTATTCAAAATGGAATATAAAATCCCACATTCATGATGATGGTAAAAGCCGACAACAACAGCACAAGGATTGCCAATGTGTTTTCCGCTTTTTTGCTGATCTCGCCCATAAATGCCCTGATGATCAGCACTGTCCAGACAAACACTACTCCGGCAATAAAGCAGACTCCGGGCGGGAACCAGAATGATGAAGCCAACACGGTGGCCAACGCAATTATGCCGGAAAACAATGATTTCTGCATACAATCCATGAATGAGGATGTGATGCAATAATACTGTCAGGAAGGTGGAAAGGCTGTAAAAATATGGACAAAAAGTAGCAGAAAATGGTAATTATCCGGTTGAATTGTCTGTTTCGGATTCACCGGGGCTTTTCTTCATCTCCATGGGTGTGAGCCCGAAATGCTCTTTAAACATCCTGCTGAAGTATGAGGGGGAGGAAAAACCAAAATGATAAGCCGTTTCAGCAATATTGCCTCGCCCTTCTTTGATAAATCCAGCTGCCAGATTTAACTTGACTATGTAGATGAAAGCAGTGGGCGTGCTGTTAATCTCTTCATGGGTTACACGCTGCAGTTTTCTGAGCGATACGCCAAGATGCCGGGCAAGCTCTTCTGAATTGATGGTTTCATGGCTGTTTGCCTGAATATAATCAGTGGCATTTTGCAACAATGCCTGGTTTTCACTTATAGGAGCGGTCTGTAACATGGACCTGTCAAGAAAAACCACCGATGCAGGAGAAAGATCGGATCGCACGGGCAATTTCTTTAATCGTTTCATCCGGTAAGTGAGAAATGCGATCACAAGAATTGATAATACAAATAAACTTACATACAACCTGTAAAACCGTTGCAGGCTGGAGGCGCTCAATTGTTCGATCCATCCCGGAACCCCGGCAAGCTGCAATGAGACCCAGGTGTCGGGGAAGCCCAGATCGCTGTAACCGCTTACGTTATATGCCCAATAACGCAACGCCGCTTCTTCGTATGTGGTTGTTCCATTCAGGCTGTAGTCAATATCATTGTTTGCAAAATCAGCTTTCAACCTGAGGCCGGTTTCAGGTTTCAAGCCAACAGCTGCAAAAGGAATGGCGATCTCAACCAGATAAGCCGGATCATGCCTTTGTTGATTATCCTGATCGTTTACTGTAACAGCATATTCGTAATAAATATTCTGACCGCTTGTTTTGGGCGTGGCAAGTGTTGTATCTCTTTCCATCAACTCGCGGTCGCCCCGAAATACTATGCTGTTGCCTGCAATATCCACAATGAACTGGTAATCATTGATGTCCATTTTGGTGTGGCTATCGGCTTTTGAATCAATGTATAATTCAATGCCATCGTTACGGTGAATTTCAGGAACTTTTCCAACGGGTTCAACTTCTGCAAAAAGGTGTTGATCTTTAACCTGAAATGCAAAATAAAGCCTGGTCAAATCCCAGCAAATCCAGACTTCCGTTGTGTTTTTTGAAAGTGGGTGCCAGGTTTGTGAGTAATCAAAGTTTTTATCAAAAAAGGCCATCAGTATTCTGTCAGGCACAGGCCGGAGTTCCTGCAGGGTATCAGAAAATGTGATGTAGCAATATTCTTTCCAGTCGTTAAGGTTGCCGTTGATAACGATGTTGCTTTGCGTATAAGGAACATAAAATTGTGCGCCATCATTTTCTAAAGCAGATGCAATAAAGCAAACCGAAAGACTGTAAAAGCATGCAAATAGTGCAAGGCGCATTCCGTAGTATTGATTGAGCGAGACAAAAATACAAAAGTAAGTCCCAACAATTCAACCCTTACCCAATGATTTGGTATAGTTCTCAACTGTTTCAGATTGCTATTTCGCTTGTAAAGCAACTAGGAAAGCCATAAGAAATCCCCACTGGCCTTGGTCTCACCAGATCTGAGAATTATACACCTCTATGCGATTAAAGACTATTCTTAAGTCTATTAATGTAATTTATTTTGAAACCCTCTGCATCTGTCGGGTTTTAAATCCTTTCTATGATAAGTAAAAATGTGAGAGGGACGCAAATCCAGCTAAGAACCGCGAGCAACCAATCGGTTTTCCGGGAAATTTCGCCTAAAACATTTCTTACAATTAAAATACCGAGCAACACCAAAATACCGGCAATCCATGAATAGTTCCCATTCAGATAAGCTGCCATCAGGAAAATAATTATCAAGCCCATCAGGCAGGAAACATTGGTGAGTTGCCCCTGCATGATCACTGCCTGATCAGTTTTACGAAACCTGCATCACTGCCATGAATAACCTTCATAATATAGACTCCTGGTTGCATAAGTGAAAAATCGAATTCATGGCTTTGCGATGCCGGCAATGCTGTTTTAAGAATTACTTTGCCTATCAGATCATAAGCTTCAACTTCAATTGCACCACTGAAGCTTCCCCCGGTAAGCTCAAGTGTGAACCTTCCGGTTGTTGGATTTGGATAAACCCTGAAAAATGATTTGTCAGTGCCTGTAAGAGAGGGCATTTCCGTCGGGGTCGGATCAATAACTGCTGAAATAATACTTTCCGGATTTGAGCAATAATCATCAGTAACCGTTATCCGTGCCATCAAATAGCCACCATCAAAAACCCTCGTTCCCGGCAACATAATGATATTTTCACCTGCTACCAGTTCTGCCTCAGCGCCCGGTTCTACAATAAATATTGTTCCGCTGCCAGCCACGACAATTGTTTGTGTGGCTGCAAAACATTCAAACTGTCCCGTTAGGATCGTAATATCCTCAAGGTAAAGATTATCAGGAAGCGCAGGAATAAGCGTTGCAGTCAGATAGTTCGACTCATTTCCGGTTATCATGAAATCATTGATTGTCAATGATTGGTAACCACTGGCCGAAATATGCACATTATAAGTTCCCGGCACAATATATTCAATCAGGCAAATTCCTTCTTCTTCTGTGATCCCATACAATGAAGTACCTTCAATTTCCACCATTGCTCCATTTACCGGATTAGCTGAAACATCATCGGTAAGTGTTGCGTAGAGTAAGCCGAAGAGCAGATCGTTTGTGATATTCACGGTATAGTCTTCCGCTTCACCATATTCATATAAGGCGCAGGGATCGGAACCGGGAGCGTTCCAGTTTGTACGAACCCTTAGCCGGTGTTCGCCCAACGGAGCCCCGGCAGGAATATGAATTGTAGCCTGGTACGTTTCGCCTGCGTCATATAATATAAAATCTGTTAGCAGTCGTTCAGACGCCTCAAATTCATAATTATCGTTGAAATCTAACCAAAGTGATAGATGCTGATCGGAAAATCCTGAAGCAAAAAACACCGCATGATCATAGCCCCTTGCAATATCCGTTAATAATGCTGTGAAGTCCCCATATCCGTTTTCACTGCATCCGGATGCTAAATTCAGGATCGTGTTCAGTTCAAAATAATTCAGCCCGTCACCTTCAACACATCCGATTGAATAAAGACCTTCCGTGCAATACGCAGGTGGTATGGGCTGAAGCGGAAAGTCCTTAGTCACGGTTTCCCCGGATAAAAACTCAATTCCTTCGGATGTGGAAGGTTCATAACCTGCTGCTGTTGCAGTAACATCATAGATGCCGGGTAATATATTATTGATTGTGTACTGCCCGTCGCTCTGGCTGAGGGCAGAATAAGATGTTCCAACAAGTGTGATCAGGGCATTCTCCAATGGCAGGCTGGTAACATCATCACTTACCTTACCGCTTAAAGTTGCAGGCGGAATGGGAGTCCCGTAAACCTGGATATTATCTATGATCCAATCATTAATGTTATTTGAATCCTGTCCGAAAGCCCTGAAGTAAATCCTGATCTCATTTCCGGCCGCTATGGATGAAATATTAAAAGACTCGCTAATAAACCCGAATGATCCGGCGGCATTGTTGTAAGTTGCTACATTGATAAAATCGTCATTATTCAGTACCACCCTTACTTGCAGTTGTTCCAGTGTTGTTGAGGAATAATTAACGTAACGGAGATCAAATTTGAGAAAAACCTGAGAATAATTTTTTGCATTCAGGTAGTGGCTTCGCAAATCTGCCGAGTAATTATAAATCCGGGGCCAAAAATGGAAAGTAGCCGCAGGGGCAGCATTTCCAAGTGTGGCCGAAACAACCCAATTGTCGGCAGTTTTTACCCAGCGTTTGGTTGTAAAATCGCCAGATGTCCAATTTTCAGAAAAGGGCAATTCGAAGGGTGGCACATATTCCCAGTGCACCCGGCTAAAGGGATCGCTTTCGAACGCAGCTCCGGCAAAAGCACCGGTGGCATTGTGGAAAAACACATTACCATTGTCGCTGGTTTTAGTTACATTATACAGGCTTCCTGTTGTATTGGCCGGAAAAACAGCATCTTCAACCGTTATTGTGGCTCCCTGATTCCACGTAACGAGTGTTCCTCCGGGAGCGCCATTCCTGAAGGTGCAATGATGAAAAGCCATTTCAGGATCAACATAGGAAAGCAGTCTGATCCCGTCATTATCCATGTTTTCAAAAATGGTATGGATGGCGCCTATTCCTCCCCCGATAACATCAAATGCGTAATTGGCCTTTGAAGCGCTACTGACCAGAATATTATCGGCTTCCGTTCCCTGAAATCTTACCTCAGCTCCATAATTGGATTCATAACTGCCATCAAGAAACAATGCAGAGCCTGGATTAAATGTCATATGCCCGTTTTCAACAGTGAGCTTATTACTGACAGTCAGGTCAAGGTTATTGTTTATGAGAACACTTCCCGGACTGGCCTTGTCAACGGTAAGCTTAAAAAAAGTCTCGCTATTATTGATAATAATATTACTGTTGCCGTCAAGGATAACATGGCCTGTGAGTTCAGTAAAATTTGCCTGGCTTTTAAGATTAATAAAGTTCCCTGCAACTTTCATGGTGGGTGGTGCTTCAAAAATTCCGCGTTCAAGAATAAAATCCCCGTTGATGTCAAGCGTGCCGGAAGCGGTCAGTTTTTTTACGATGCCTTTGTCTTTTCCTTCTGTGGCCTTAGTTAACAAAAGATTATAAAGATTGCTTGCTGGATTCACAGCAACTGTGGCATTATCCTCAATGCCGTAAAATTCAAAAGTGCCGCCGCTTGGATTAAAATCAGTTCGCTGAACAAGCAAATTTCCTCGGGTGCGGATTGTTCCACCTGTAATATTCTCAGTAAAAGTATAGGACGGGGAATTGTTAATCTGGATGCCTACATCATAAAAATCAAGAACGCCACCGCTCATGGTGATGGAAGCGTTGGCAGCCCAAGGCCAGAAGCTTGGGCCCTGGCCACCGGTAATTTTAACGGTTCCCCCGATAATTAACAGGTCACCATTTAGGTCCATGTATTCGCCCGGGTCCTGGCGCAGATTCAATTCACCGGAACTTACAAACACTCCACCATAAATTCCCGGATCCATCATCCCGGCTGCTGAAAATGTTCCACCATTTACCATCAACACTCCTTTTGTCCAATCGTAAAATTGACAAGTAACTGTTGTTTCCGGAAAACTAACCCATAACGAGTTATCTATTTCAAGTATCCAGAAATTGGTATTCTTAACCGTTTGATCTCCACTTCCGCAAAAAATAACCCTGGCATTGCCATGTTGGAAAGTGCTATTATCTGACCTGTTCCAACTGCCTCTGATCTTAATGTTGTAGCCATTCGTTTGCAGTGTTCCTCTCTTTAAGTCAAGATCGCCCCTGATATCCATGAAGGATAAAAGATCGAGCGTGCCAAAGAAATCTATATCCACATCATTGAAATAGCTTCCTGTTGGAGTGCCTATTGAATAAGAGTCTGAACCAGGCATTTCAAAAACTGCTGCACCCTCATTAAAGGTATACTGACTTCCCGGATAAGTTAAAAACACGTCCCTTATGATCGTATTCTGAGTTGAGGTTCCAATAAAATGAGCATTTGGGAAAATGGTAAACTCCTTTTTAATGAGCAATGGATAGGACGATACCGGTGCTTTCCCGGTAGATGATTCTTCCGCAAAAGTTACCGAAGCATCCGTTTTGGCAATTGTTAGTTTGGGGAACCAACTATTCCCCGACTTAACATAAATTTTCGAATCCTCAGAACCGATCATGCTAACATACCCGATATTTGATACGATGTTTGAGTAAAGCTCAAAAGTCCAGTCTTTCTTAACCTGTATGCCTGCGTCTGCATCCAGCATGATAGCTCCGTGTTGCATACAACTTACATTGCCGTTACAAATCAATGCCCAATCATCATCTATTTCGAGGAGTCCATTAAGGAAAACATCATTACTTACGGTTAGGTTGTTAGTGGTAATCTGAAGCCGGCCGCTCTGAAGCAGATTCAGTTCACCGCAAAAAGCTGCACCGGCTGTTATAATGGGGTAATTTGATACTGGTGGTATGGTAACCTTATCTCCGGCGCCCGGCACTGCCAACCCTGTCCAGTTATTGCCATTATGCCAGTTATGGCTGACTGCACCCGTCCATATAAATGCATCGCTTATTGTGATACCGAATTGCCCTGAAATTCTTTCCCTCGCGAAAACACAAAGACCATATCTGTCGGCAGTTGTGATGTTAACGATGAACGATTCAGGAGCATAACCAGCATTGCTTGAAATATAGTCAGCCTCTGACAGAGATTTAAAATAATTTCCGCTGGTTGAACCAAACAAGGCCATATCCAGGCTCATTCCAACACTTTCATGCTCCAACTTTATATAGTATTGGCCGGGGTTTAGTTGGAGGTCATAAATCTGAACCAGATCATTGTTATTCCAGTAACGAATCATTTCAACTCCCGGAAACCAGTTAAGGACCTCTGTTGATTTCTGGAACTGTGTAAGAACCTGACTTACTTCGCTCAATGGTCTGATCTTCATGCCATAGGGGACATTGCCAAGAAGATGGTTTCCATCCAGAACCACAATGTTTTGTGGAGAGTCAGTTAAAGTTGAAGATGAGAGCATATTAAGAAAGTATTCATCCCACAATTCACAGGTCCAGGGATTTTCTTCCTCTAAATGATACGTTCCTACAACTCCCCACTTGGGGTTATCGGAAGGTACCGAGTGCTCGAACCGGTAATATTTTGTTAAATGATCGTTTAAATAAAATTGCGAATGTTCGAGATAAGCGATTGAACCCCCTGAATTAATCATAAAATTCCCGTATGATCCATCGGCGCCGGCATATTCTTTTGTTGGTGTGTACAAGTCTACTCTGATCCTGGCTTTAGTGGAACTAAGGTGTGAAGGAACAAACCAGTTGTGAAATCCGGTATTTGGCAAATTAGTTACAAACTTCGTGAAACTGTGCCCGCCATCAAGAGAGTATGATATATCCACCGTTGATCCGGGCACATTATCCGATAACCATCGGATCTCGTGATAATTTCCTGCCCGAAAAGTCTCTCCCTGACCATCTCTGTTATACCTGGGATCGCCAAAAGGAGTAACCAGTTGTATTGCATTGCCTGAAGAACCCCCGGGCACCACAACTGTAACACCCAGCACATGATACCTGTTGACTGAAGTTATTTCAGGCTGCCAGGTCCAGTGTGTATGGATTATATCTGTGCCTTCCTGGTAACCTATAATAGTAATGAAATGATTCCATAGATGCCCAATCAAAGGCCTGTTGTTATCTATATTTGGATTGATCTTTGTCCATGGGGTAACCCTGTAATTGCTTGCACTGAAATTATATCCTTTTAGCGTATTGGCAATATATTCCACTCCATTGTCCATCAGGTGCGGATGGGTAAAACCACTACTAGTAGAGTCGGTTCCCATGTAAAAAGCAACAAGCTTTTGTATTTCAGGAACATTGAAATCAGTCTCCACATCCACAGGATCCCATCTTTCAAAATGATGTGTTATCAGGTTCGCATATTTGTAGATTGAATTCAATGAACGATAATCATGGTATCCAAGTAACATGACCATTGCGGTCGGGCCGCACCCGTAACTCCAGTCGTAATATGGCATCACTTCGTGGTCAGAAATATATACATCGCCTCGTGTGCCTAAATCATAACCGTTTTCGAAGTTGATCCATTCTTCGCCGAAATCACCTGTTAAACAGAATGGTTCCGCTGAGGCTTTCATCAATCTGAATTCAGTTTCTGAAAGTACTCTCCCCACGGGTGATGCGCAGAAATAATAGCTCTGATCCAAGGCCGAATATTCTTGCCAGATGTCAGCGCCACCCAAATAATAGGTTTTACCTGCCTTCGGTATTTGGTCGCCAAACGCCTCAATCAGCATTTTACGGAGTTTATGACCCAATGCAAATTCCGGCGAAAGCTGTTGTGAATACTGATGCACAACCGGCAGGTTATCACGCGCGCCGATTAGGATGTTGCCAAACTGCCGGCTTCCCCATTGTTCTTTTATCATCTTTTGTGCAGCATAATCGCCGCAGTCGCTGACAAGCTTTTCTGATTCCGGAAATGGTTTCCCGATGGAATAATTGAACTGCCATGCCACGATTTCATCATCCTGGCCATAGTAAGGAATTGGTTCAGCCGGATACACATCGCCCCACAGAGCCTGCGCATTGCGGCCGGCAATTTCTTTGATGGTTTCGACCGGAACAATTTTGTAGCCCTGTGCTGTTAATAAAAACGGCAATAAAATGCCGCATAAAATGCTTGTTAAGGTTTTCATGATGTTTTCTCCTATGATTTTGGGGGTTAATTGTTGCAATCCTTTTGTGTGAGCCAATATTTAAAGCATGTCCATGACATTCCTAAGACTGAACGAAACTACTTCAGCACAAAAAAAAAAACGTGGATAATAGCGACAGAGATTGGGATGAAAACGACAGATTCTTGTAATGCAGTGATGCTGTGAAGCCATGGCTTATACGCCTTAAGTATGGGTTAGTAAGATTGGGTAGAGTAAGTTGTGGCCGCAAAAAACAAAGGTTACTGCATTGCTTGAACAGACTGCATCACTGTATTACTGTATTACTGTATTACCGCATCACTGCATCACAATCTATGCAGAACTGTGGGTGGCCAGATATTCAATCGGTGAAACGCCAAAGTGTTTGTGAAAGAGGCGGGTGAAATATCCGGGGTCAGAAAAACCAAATTCATAGGCGGTTTGAGATACGTTGGCTTTTCCTTGCCTCAGGAACTCAGCAGCAAGATTAAGCTTAAGGATATAAATAAAATTGGTTGGAGTGCATGATAGTTCTTCACGTGTAATGCGTTGAAGTTTTCTTAATGAAACCCCAAGGTGTTTGGCAAGCATTTCTGAATTGATTGTTTCATGACTATTCCTGCTAATGAAATCAGTAGCTTGTTGAAGGATTTTCTGGTCATCACTTACGGCATATTGAGCCGTGCCCGGTTTCTCAAGAAATAATATTGATTGAGGATGCAGATCTTCACGCGCCGGAAGTTTGTGCAATTTTCTCATGCGGATCAACAAAAAGCTGATTACTAAAATGGAAATCACAAGCACGGAAATATATATCTTAAAATACCTGCTAATCTTGGCCGCACTGAGCCTTTCGATATAGCCCGGAGCTCCGGCCAGTTGCATCGTTTTCCATGTTTCCGGGAAACCGAAATCGCTGTACCCGCTCATATTAAATGCCCAATAGCGTAAAGCAGTATCAGCGTAGGTTTGTGCACCTTCTAATGAGTAATCAATATCATTATTACACAAATCAATTTTCATTTTAAGACCGGTTTCGGGTCTCATGCCTATAGCAGCGAATGGAATGGCAAGTTCAACTAAGTAGCCTGTTTCAAAACCCACTGTATTATTCAGATACCGGACGGCCGTTTCATAATAGATGTTCTGTCCTGCTAATTTTGGAACCTGTACGGTATCAATATTGAACCTTTGTTTATCGCCACGGTAAACAACGCTATTTCCTGAAACATCAACCAAAAACTGGTAATCATTGAAGTCCATTTTCCGATAGCTATCGTTTTTCGCATCAATATATAATTCAATTCCATCATTCAGTTGAATCGGGAACCGATCTTCAGCAGGTTTAACTTCGCTGAAAAGATGCTCATCTTCTACCTTGAAAGCTAAAAAAAGAAAATTTACGTTCCAGCAAATCCAAATCTCAATATCGTTTTTCGAAAGTGGATGCCAGGTTTTTGTGTAGTCAACTTTATCGTCATAGAAAGCCTTTAGAGCACGATCCGGAACGGGACAAAGCTGGGCGAGCGTATCAGAAAAGAAAATTGACAGGAAATGGTTCCAATCGCTGAGATCCCCGTCAATAAATATGTCACTGGTATTGTACGGGATCTGATATTGCTCCTGCCCTGTTGATGTTTTCATAAGCATGAAAAAGCAAATCAATCCAAACCACCAGTGAATAATATTAAGTGATTGCATGAATACGGAAAAAGTACACGAAGATAGAGACAATAAAGCCGGTTTGCAAATTGGGTCACAGCTTTGTATTGGTTGAAAGTTTATTTTTCAAATAAATCCGAATGAACCTTATTCCAATCATCTTCCCTTCAGCAATTAAAACTACTTTTGCAAACTTTTTAAATCATTTATGAACCCCGAACCCAAACCAGCTCAGACTTATGCTTGGCTCATTTTAATCCTTCTCGGGCTAACCTGGGGCAGTTCATTCATCTTAATGAAAAAAGGGTTGCTGGTTTATTCAAGCAGCGAAGTGGGTGCATTGCGCATAGTAATCAGCTTTTTATTTCTTCTGCCTTTTGCTCTTGCAAGATTAAAGAATATTAAACCGCGAACCTTGCTGATATTATTGTTGGCTGGCATTCTTGGAAATGGCGCCCCAGCATTTTTATTTGCAAAAGCCCAAACAGTGATTGACAGTTCGGTAGCCGGAATCCTGAATTCCCTTACACCTTTGTTTACAGTTCTGGTTGGCATTATCGCCTTTAAACTTAAACTTCGCTGGTTCAATTTTTTAGGTGTAGCCATTGGAATGGCTGGAGCCATGGGTTTGCTTGCTGTTAGTGGAAGCGGAGAATTTTCATTCAAGTTCAGTTATGCAATTTATGTGATCATCGCTACTCTTCTTTATGCCATCAATGTAAACATCATTAAGACTTATCTCAAAGATGTTGACTCCATTGGTATTGTTGCACTTTCATTTATGCTCATAGGATTGCCGGTTCTCATTTACCTTTTCACCTTCACTGACTTTACTTTAAAGCTTTCAAACCATCCACAGGCCCTGACAGGTTTGGGTTATGTCGCAATTCTGGCTATTGGTGGAACCGCATTAGCATTGATGCTATTCAACAAATTACTAAAGATGACTGATCCGGTTTTTGCTTCCTCTGTAACTTACCTGATTCCTATCATTGCTGTGTTGTGGGGCTTCCTGGATGGAGAAAAATTAGGCTGGAGTTACCTCTTATGGGTGCTTTTGGTTCTTACAGGGATTATTCTTGTGAGCGCCAAACACCCCAGCCGACTACCAATCATTGGTGTTCTGATCAGAAAAACAAAAAATTACACCAACCGCTTTGGTATTTGATTTTTTTATCTAATTTTGCACCCCACTTTGCAACAACTCTTAAAGCAAGTAATAATGATCGCAATTGTTGATATAGCAGGCCAGCAGTTTAAAGTAGAAAAAGGCCAGAAACTTTTTGTCCATCGCCTTGAAGGTGAAGCCGGCGCAAAAGTTGAATTCGGAAATGTAATGCTGGTTGATAACGGTGGAACCGTTACCGTTGGCACCCCAAAAGTTGAAGGCGCAAGCGTTTCGGCTACCATCCTTGAGCACATGAAAGGCGACAAGGTTTTGGTGTTCAAAAAGAAAAGAAGAAAAGGATATCAGAAACTCAATGGGCACAGGCAATACCTGAGCAAAATTGAAATTGAAGGTATCGTTATTTAGTAAATTGAAGTTTAACCATCCCGAATAGGAACAAAAACAAGATATTATGGCTCACAAGAAAGGTGCCGGTAGTTCAAATAACGGTCGCGAATCGCACAGCAAACGCTTGGGCGTTAAAATTTATGGCGGACAATTCGCCACAGCCGGTAACATTATCGTACGTCAGCGCGGCACAGTGCACTCACCCGGAATCAACGTAGGCATGGGTAAAGATCATACTTTGTTTGCAATGGCCGACGGCAAGGTTGAATTCAAGAAACGCAGAAATAACAAATCATACGTTTCCGTATTTCCCGAAATGCAGGAATAGCAGGGATACCAGCTTTGTCCCCCCTATTCAGATACTTTATCCCGGCTTGTTTCAGGCCGGGTTTTTTTATCTAATTTCGCAGCCTTTATAATCATATAGCTATATGTTAGAACTCAACGCTATCAGAGAAAATCCTGGACAAATTTCAGAGAGATTGGCCGTTAAAAATTTTCAGGCCAGCCAGTTGATTGAACAAATCCTGACAATTGATAAAGTAAGACGGGAAACCAAAAACCAAATGGATCAGGCGCTTGCCGAGGTCAACAACATTTCCAGGGAAATTGGCTCCCTATTCCAATCGGGCAAAAAAGACGAAGCCAATGCAATGAAGGAAAAAACAGTTGCGCTGAAATCCCATGCAAAAACCCTTGGCGATCAGCTCAGCGATGCTGAAACCGAACTTCAGAAAATCCTGGTTCAACTTCCGAACCTCCCGCACGCTTCTGTAAAGTCAGGCAAAACTCCCGAGGACAATGAAATAGTCCATCAGGAAGGCACCATCCCGGAACTTTACAGCGAAGCCGTTCCGCATTGGGATCTTTGCAAAACCTACGATATTGTTGATTTTGAGCTTGGCAATAAAATCACCGGGGCAGGATTCCCGGTTTACCGTGGAGAAGGCGCACGCTTACAAAGAGCGTTGATTAACTTTTTCCTCGATCAGGCCATTGCCGCTGATTATATTGAGTACCAGCCGCCTTTGCTTGTAAATGAGGCATCGGGCTATGGCACCGGCCAATTGCCCGATAAGGACGGGCAAATGTATTTTATCAATGAAGACAATCTTTACCTGATCCCTACCGCCGAAGTGCCTGTTACAAACTTTTACCGCGATGAGATTGTGAAAGAAAGCGATCTGCCCATTAAAAATGTAGCCTATTCAAATTGTTTCCGTCGCGAAGCCGGTTCGTACGGAAAAGATGTGCGTGGTTTGAACCGCCTGCACCAGTTCGATAAAGTTGAAATCGTTCAGATTCAACATCCGGAAAAATCATACGAAACCCTTGAAGAGATGCGTGAACATGTGTGCATGCTTTTGCGGAAACTGGAATTGCCTTTCAGGGTGCTGAAGCTTTGCGGTGGCGATATGAGTTTTACATCTGCCCTTACTTACGACATGGAAGTTTATTCTGCAGCACAACAGCGCTGGCTCGAGGTTAGTTCGGTTTCAAACTTTGAAACATTCCAGTCGAACCGGATGAAATTACGTTTCAAAGATGAACAAGGCCGGATGCGTCTTGTTCATACACTAAACGGAAGCGCTTTGGCGTTACCCCGTATAGTGGCAGCATTGCTCGAAAATAACCAGACAGAAGCGGGGATCAGAATACCAGCAGCATTGCAGCCTTACACGGGTTACGATCTCATTAATTAACTAGCTAAACAATAAATGAAGCTTTTTCTTAGGGTTCTAACTATTATCACGCTGGTAACGCTCATAGTTGCTGAAACAAAAGCGCAGACAAGAACTACCGATATGCAGTTGGGAACCGAATATTTCCGTAACCGGGAATTTGAAAAAGCCCTTACTATTTTTGAAAAGCTTCATGAGAAAAACCCATCTCAGGTAACTTACCATTATTATTACAGTTGCCTTATCGAGCTAAAAAACTTTAAAAAGGCAGAGCAGGTAACACGCAAACAAATCAGGACAAACCCCGACAACCTGCGCTATCAGATTGACCTCGGTTTCGTATATATGAGCAATGGCGAAGCTGAAAAAGCTAAACGCCAATACGATGATGTGATCAAAGGCCTGAATGCAGACATGAGGATCATCAATGAAGCCGCAAATACGTTCATGATTCGGCTCGAAAATGAGTATGCCATCAAGGCTTATCTTAAAGGAAGAGAGTTGCTTGGCGGTTCGTACAGTTTCCATATGGAACTCGGAAATCTTTATGACCGCATGGGCGATTTCGAGAACATGGTCACCGAATATCTGAACCAGATAAGGATTGACGGCACAAATATTTCCCAGATTCAGAACCGTTTTCAGAACGCAATGAGAACCGATATTGACGGCAAGCGAACCCAATACCTTCGTACATCGCTGCTTAGAAGCATCAGGCAATATCCTGATGTTCCAATATATTCTGAGTTGATGCTTTGGTTCGCCATACAGCAGGAAGATTTTGAATCGGCTTATGCTCAGGCTGTGGCCCTCGACCGCAGGTTCAATGAAAGCGGCGACAGGGTGTTCTCCATCGCCCAACTCAGTCTTGCCAACAAAGAGTACGATATTGCAGTGCGAGCCTACGAATATCTGATTGGCAGGGGTGAAGAAAACAGATATTATCTGCATAGCCGCATTGAAATCCTGAATGCTGAATACCAGCGCCTTAATTCCACTTATCCGATTGATCAGGAGCTTTTAGTTCAACTCGAAAAGAGATACCTGAACACACTGGATGAACTGGGCAAAAACCGCTTCACGGTGGCATTGATACGCGATCTGGCAAACCTTTATGCATTCAAGCTTTACGACACGGGCAAAGCCATTCAATTGCTTTATGAGGCGCTTGATATTGCTGGCATTGGGCAGCAAAACCAGGCCGGCTGCAAACTCGACCTTGCTGACATCCTGCTTTTTACCGGAGATGTATGGGAAGCTACATTGCTTTACTCGCAGGTTGAAAAAGAATTTCCGAATGAACCAATTGGCCACGAGGCAAAATTCCGGAACGCGAGATTATCGTTCTTTATCGGCGAATTTGTATGGGCCAGGGCACAATTGAATGTATTGCGGGCAGCAACCTCAAAGCTCATTGCCAACGATGCAATGGCCTTGTCGTTAGTGATCAAGGATAATATGGATCCCGACAGCACTTTCGGAGCCTTGTCGTATTTTGCACGTGCGGAACTACACAGCTACCGCAACCGCGATGACCTGGCCATGATGACGCTCGATTCATTGATTGCCAATTATCCTTATCATGCCATTCACGATGATGTGCTATTTAAAAAGGCTGAGATCAGCATCAGGCGTTTGGAATTCACAGAAGCCGGCAATCAGCTTCAGCAAATTGTGACCCAATACCCCGATGGTTTGATTGCCGATAAGGCTTTGTTCCGCCTTGCTGAAGTGTATGAAATTTACCTTAACGATCCGGAGCAAGCTATGGAATACTACAAAGAACTTTTGTTGAAATACCCGGCCAGCCTTCAGGCTGCACCCGCGCGTCAACGCTTCCGGGCGCTGCGGGGGGATGTGGTTTAGGGGAAAGTGTGTTACAGATTGGTCAAACACTGGTCATACAATTGTCATTCAATGGTCAGAAGGTTGTCATGCGGTGGTAATACGATTGTCATGCAGTGGTAAGACGATTGTCAGGCAGTTGTTCTATTATTCTAGTGCTACAGATGCAAGCATCGCATTAAAGTAGCAGAATGAAATTACTGATTATAAATCTAAATTCATAATTCAAATACCGATTACTGAAATACTGATTACTGATCACTGAATACTACCACCCCCATGTTCCCCGTCAGACCCAAAAAACATCTAGGCCAGCATTTTCTGCATGATCAGAATATCGCGAGAAAGATTGCGGGAAGTTTGTCGGGTGAGAGCAGCAATGTGCTTGAGATCGGGCCGGGAACCGGGATTCTTACCCGCTTCTTACTCGAAAACGAAAATATGAATTTCAAGGCTATTGAAATTGATACTGAATCCGTTTCCTTCCTTCACGATCACTTTCCTGTGATGCATGGCCGGCTTATCCATGCAGATTTTCTGAAAAGTAAGCTGAACGATTTTTTCTCAGAACCTTTTGCCATCATTGGCAATTTCCCCTACAATATTTCCAGCCAGATTTTATTTAAAGTCCTGGATTACCGCAATATGGTTCCTGAAGTTGTGGGCATGGTTCAAAAAGAAGTTGCGGAAAGGATTGCCGCCCCGCCGGGTAGCAAAACCTATGGGATCATGAGTGTTTTGTTGCAGGCATGGTATGATATTGAATATCTTTTCACGGTAAATGAAAATGTGTTTATACCACCGCCCAAAGTAAAATCTGCTGTGATAAGGCTCACACGAAATCAAAAGCAAACGCTTGAATGCGATGAAAGCCTTTTTACCGCCGTCGTAAAAACCGCCTTTAACCAGCGTCGCAAAACCTTGCGCAATGCGCTTTCTTCAATCATCAAAGATAAAGACACTGCTGCTCTGCCTTTCATGAGTGAACGTGCTGAACGGCTGAGTGTGGACGATTTTGTTAAACTGTCCAGCAGCCTGCAGTAGCAAGTTATTGCTTCTCGTACTTCAACACTTCGTCATTCACATAAAACAGTTGAATGCCGGCATCGGCAAACATAGCCTCAGATTCTGAACCGCTGTGATACCGGTATTCGCAAACCACCCTTTTAATCCCGCAATTGATGATGAGCATGGCGCAGGTGCGGCAGGGGGTCATACGGCAATAGAGTGTGGCGCCTTCAAGCGCGATACCCAGGCGGGCGGCCTGGCAAATGGCGTTTTGCTCGGCATGCACCGTACGAACGCAATGCTGGGTCACTTTGCCATCTTCGTGGGTCATGCTTTTAAACAAATGGCCCACTTCATCGCAATGCGGCAAACCGATGGGCGATCCCACATATCCGGTTACAAGAATCTGGCGGTTCCGGGCGATCACACAACCGCTTCGGCCGCGATCGCAGGTGGCACGCTTGGCAATGGTGTTGGCTACTTCCATGAAGTACTCATCCCAGGTGGGGCGGATGTATTTTGAAGACATTGTTATTTCGGATTTTCGATTTCGGATTTCGGATTTATTGTGTGATTCAGTGATGCAGTTTGGAATGTTGGAGTAATGGAGTGATGTATTCGATTGCCACTCGCCTGCCGATTGCTAACTGCCAATTGCTAACTGCCAACTCATACCGTAAAGTCTTTATTGATACTGATAAATTTACTGCCTTAGTGGCTAGTTTTCATAATATTTTCTCCAGCACCTTATCCACCTCATCATTCAGCACCTGAATGCTTCCTTCATTCTGAAATACAAAATCGGCCATTTCGATGCAACGGCGCAGGTTTTGTTTGTTGGGGTCGTCGGCATCCATTTCGCGTTTTTCGTTTTCCAGGAAAGTCTCGAAATCAATTTTGTCGGTTTCTGAGTTACGGGCAAAGATACGTTCATAACGGACTTTTGGGTCGGCATCAACGGCAAAAAGATAAAATCTTCCTTTCGATCGCAAAGATTCCACCTCGCCGGGAGTGCGAATGCTTTCGATCACGCAGTTCTGCTCTGTTTCAAACGCCCGGTCATACAACTGATCCGTAACAAATGAAGGGGAATTACGTGTGCGTAAATCGTTGGCAACAACCACCATGCTGTCGCGGTTCACAGGCATTCCCCTGCGTTCAATTTCCTCAATCAGGTAAGCCCGGACTGAATAATGTGCGAACCCTTTTTCACCGACCATGTACTCAACAATGGTTCCTTTCCCCGCGCCAAGTGTTCCTGTGATACCAATTACGATCATTTTTTTATTTACGATTTTGGATTTACGATTTCCGGGCAGTGACCCTGCCGAAGTGCCAACTGCAACTGCCAACTCTTTCTACGCCAATAAGTTCTTCGTTGCCACTTTCAGCTCATCCACCCATTTGCTTGGCGGCTTCTGAGGTATGAATTCCATGATTTTCTTCATCAGCCTTTCGGCGTCCTCATCTACCAACAGGTTCGCTCTATGCTCGGTTCGCACAAACTTTTCTTCAACTGTGTGATCCAGGAATTTCAGCAAATGATCATAATATCCGTCCACGTTATAGAGGGCAGCCGGATTGTTGATCAGATCGAGCTGGTTCCACGAAAGGATCTCAAAAATTTCATCCAGCGTGCCCAGCCCGCCCGGCATGGCAATAAAAGCATCCGACAAGGACGCCATCATGGCTTTGCGTTCGTGCATGGTGTCAACCAGGTGGAAGTTCTGTAAGCCGTTGTGTGCGATTTCTTTATCAGCCAGGCCGTTGGGCATCACACCTGTAACTTGTCCGCCGCCAGACAGCACTTCATCGGCAATGATACGCATCAGTCCTATATTGCTGCCGCCATAAACAAGATTACAGTTGTTTCTTACGATGGCTTTACCAAGCAGCCGGGCGTTTGCCGCATAGCTTTCTCCCCGTCCGGTGCTTGAACCGCAGAAAACGCATATGGTTGTTATTGTAGCGATTGTTTTATCCATTTATAAAGTCTGTTTTTGAACAGTAGAACAATTGAGTATTAGAACAATTGAATTATGAAGTTCCATCATGCAAACTTATTAAAATTCCACTTTGTATCATTATCCGTCAGACCGCTTGGAGCGGTCGGACGGGTCAGAGAAGTTCCATCTCAAACACCTCCGTAATTTTTCCTCTCAGCTTTTGTTTCACCGTTTCCATATCTTGTTTATTGCCAAGTTCTTTCTCCATGGAGGTCACTGCTTTATCTGTAAACCCACAAGGATTTATATGATTGAAAAAGCTCAGGTCGGTGTTCACATTAAATGCAAAGCCATGCATGCTTACCCAGCGGCTTGTGCGAACCCCAATGGCACAAATTTTCCTGACACTTTTTGTACCTGCATCCAGCCACACACCCGTGGCGCCTTCCAGACGGGTAGCGGCAATTCCGTAATCTGCAAGCAAATGAATGACGGATTCTTCGAGCTTGAAAATATAATCTTTTACGCCGCTTACAAAATATTCAAGGTTCAGGATGGGATAGCCGACAATTTGCCCCGGGCCGTGATAGGTGATATCACCACCGCGGTTGATTCGGAAAAACTCAGCTTCTTTGGCCTGTAGCTGAATGTAGTCAACCAGCAGGTTTTGTTCTGAACCGCTTTTGCCAAGGGTGTAAACATGTTTGTGTTCGCAGAAAAGCAGGTAGTTTGGAGTTATTTCCAACTCGCTTCCCGTTGCAATTTGCTTTTTGGCTTCAGTAATCTCATTAAAAAGCTTTTCCTGGTAATCCCAGGCCTCTTTGTATGCGATAAGCCCCAGATCTCTATAAATGACTTTGTGGTTAATGGGTTTGTTATCTAACACTTTGATTTACGATTTCGGATTTTAATAGAACGCTGAAGACGCGGATTTAACTGATTTTCGCAGATTATTGCCGATTGCCAATTGCCAACTGCCAACTTTTCTATGAATTTTGAAATTGAGTTTTAGACTTTGAATTTTGACCTTTGATCTTTAGACTTTGAATTTATTTGGAATTTAGGACTTGGAATTTGAGACTTGGGACTTGGAGCTTGGGTCTTCAACAAGCTGATGCTCCGCATGATACGACGATCTCACCAGCGGATTGCTCTCCACCACACGAAAACCTCTCTTCAGCCCTTCTTCCCTGTATCTTGCAAAAATATCAGGATGAATGTATTCTTCAACAGGCAGGTGTTTGATGCTTGGCTGCAGGTACTGCCCAATGGTCAGAACTTTACAACCGGCTTTTAGCAGATCGCCCATGGTTTCCATGATTTCTTCATAGGTTTCGCCCAGGCCAAGCATGATGCCTGACTTTGCAGTTAAACCGCTTTCTGCAATCCACTTAATTACCTGTAAACTTCTGTCGTAGTTAGCTGCACTGCGAACTATGGGTGTTAGTCTTCGAACCGTTTCAAGGTTATGGGCGGTAATATTCGGTTTCTGATCCAACACCAACTGAAGGTGATCTTTGTTTTCCTGGAAATCCGGGATCAGCACTTCTATGGTTGTTCCGGGATTTTCTTTACGAACCGCTTTGACGGTTTCGGCCCAAATGGACGCGCCGCCGTCTTCTAGGTCATCGCGGTCAACGGAAGTGATCACACAATGTTTCAGGTTCATCAGCTTTACCGATTGCGCAACACGCTGAGGTTCCTGATCATCAAGCGGTAAAGGTTTGCCTGTAAGGGTCGCACAGAAGCGACAGGAACGTGTGCAAATCTCACCAAGGATCATAAAAGTGGCTGTACCTGCGCCCCAGCATTCCCCAAGGTTCGGACAATTGCCACTGCTGCAGATGGTATGCAGCCCGTGGCCTTCCACAATCTGTTTTACCTTGCGGTAGCCCTCCCCTCCAGGTAGTTTGATGCGTAGCCAGGAGGGTTTGCGTTTGTATTGATTCTCTGAATTATTCATTTACCCAACTTCAATTTGCAAAAGTAAACTTTTATAGGAAGGGTGGTTTACCATGATTAACAATGGAACGCTGATGACGCGGATTTGGCGGATATTCGCAGATAATGTTGGTGCCACGAATGCACGAATAAGATATATCCATCCGTGAATCCGTGGCAACTATTCAATCGCCTAAAAGGCACATTAATACAGGTTTGGATAGCTCTTTGCACCTACATGCTGATTGCATTCCTAAAAATATTCTTAAAAGTGGACTCTCTTGTTATGAAATCGCGTAAATTATCATTGTGTCAGTTTGAGGTAAAATGCAACACTAGTGAGTTAATAATTGAACGCCAGAATTCAGCTTACTGCTTAATTATTTTTTGCCAATATAGCTTCTCCCCCTGCAGCACCCAAATGATATATATGCCGTGTGGATTTTCGTCGAGGTTGAACTTATATCCGCTTTCATTTAAAAGTGTAACCTGCTGAACCAACTCGCCCATCATGCCGTAAATCTCAACTTTGGCAGTTGAGTTTTCTTCTGTTTCAGGTAGTTCAAGGGTAATAATGCCTGTGGTGGGATTGGGATAAACGCTTATGCCCTGAACGAATGGCAAGGTTCCCTCAAATATGATTTCAGGAATAGGCTGGTCGGTTGCAGCCACAATGGCTTTGGCATTGCTGCAATAGAATCCGTCAGGGTCAATCCATGCGTGCAGGTAGCCATTGCTTTCAACAATTACACCCGGAAGCAGCAATACCGACTGTCCGGACACCAAATGAAAAATACCGCCACTTTGCACCAGCAGATTTTGAACCGAAATGGTTTGCACGGCATCAAAACAGAGTTCCTGCCCGTTGGTAACGGTTACGTTTTCAACCAGCCTGTTTATCGGTACTTCGCTCCAATGTATGCGACTAAAGGGGTCGTTTTCAAAAGTCTCGCCTGCAAAATTGCCGTTGAAGTTTGTGAAGGTTACCTCGCCAAAGTTAAGGGTTTTGGTAACATTATAATACTCATTGCCGGATGTGGAGATGAAAGATACACCATCAATGGTCAATTCCTGGCTGTTGTTGATGGTGAGAAAAGTGCTGCCAGATGACCCGCTCTGAAAAATACTGTTGTTGAGTGGGAATACCGGGTCAATGGTAGCGCCTGATTGAATGTTTAGCCCATCTCCGCTCATTTTTTCGAAAGTCGCGTAATCTGCGCCTATTGTTCCACCCGAACTAACAATGAATACGAAGTATCCGGCAGAGGTAACGGTAACGGGGTCGCCATCAGCGCCCCTAAGGGTGAGAATGCCGCCATCATTAACGGTGAGGGTTTTCTCATCGCTTAGTTTTAGGATTGAACCGGATTCAAGTTTGAGGTCACCGTCATTATCAACTACAATATAACCATCCACATACATAACGGTTCCACCGGTAATGATCATGTTGGTTCCGATTTTAATGCCTTGAGCAAGGGCCACTCCTGCTGTGAGCAGAATTGTAAGCATAAGGGTTAGGGTTGTTCTCATTGTCTTTTATGCTTGAGTGTTTTTTTTAAGTCCATTTTTACCGGAAGTTGAGAAAGGGAAACTACAAGTTCAATTTCTCAAAACCGTTAAGATTATTTGTTAATGGTTTGCTGAAGAACTTTTTTCATTTTCCAATACCTCGATCCTTTTCATCAGTGCTTCGATGATGGCCTGTTGTTCTTGCACAGCTTTTACCAGGGGAACTACAAATTCCGCATAACGAAGGCCATAGGTATCTTTAGCATTTTTAGGAGGATCTACACCGCTGAAATCATAACCTATTGAACGGGATGCTGCTTCTACATCTTGTGCAAAAAATCCGGAAAACTTCATGGTGTCTTTTCCTGATTCAGCCAGGGCTTCTTCTTTTTCAGCATAATCTACACCCAGAAAATTGTTGATGGCACTGATGTTGAGATTATAGGTTACCGGCTCAAGTAATTGAATGAATTTCAACCCGGGAACATCTTTCGAAACATTGGATTTAAACCGTTTATCGGAAATATTGGTCCAGTTGGCATATCCACCAATGCTGGTTACACCGGCATCTCCCAAGCGGATTTGATTGCTGGCAGTGATTGATACCGCGTCACCCAGTGCCGCTGAATTAGAAATATAACTGGCAGGAGTAGTGGCAGAGGCACCTATTATGGTATTGTATGAACCCTGAGGTAAAGCATATCCTGCCTCATTACCCACTGCTGTATTCCTGTTACCATAATCAACTGAATACAGGGCTTTGTCACCAATAGCGGTATTTCCATATCCTACTGTATTGGTATATAGTGCTTGCTGCCCTAATGCTGTAATACTGAAAGCTGTAGTGCCTTGCCAGGCAGCTTCGGAGCCAACTGCCACATTTCCTGAAGTATTATTATTGAATAACGCATTTAAACCAATGGCAACTGAATTGCTTCCACTTACATTTTGATACAAAGCCGATGTGCCCATGGCCACGTTCAAATTCCCCCCTGAATTGTGATATAAAGCCTGGAAGCCATTGGCTGTATTGTTGTAACCCAATAAATTCGAATGTAAGGCTTCAACCCCGATGGCTGTATTTTGATATCCTTCTGTATTGGAAGAAAGAGCAGAATTTCCGTTAGCTGTATTGAAAATACCTGAGGTGTTTGCATAAAGTGCCTTTCTGCCAATAGCCGTATTCCAAAATCCATTGACATTGTGGAGCAAGGCACTTGAGCCCACTGCGGTATTAAATGACTGCGTGTTGTTGTACAGTGCCGAATCGCCAATGGCTACTACATGATCTGCCGTTTGCCCAAGAGCAGCAGCACCAATGCCTACAGCAACATTGTTGCTTCCTGACTGATTGCTCAACAGCACCATATAACCGATTCCTACATTCGAATTTCCGCCCCAATTGGCTTGCAGGGCACGAGTTCCATAGGCAGAATTGTTATTGCCCGAAGCTGTAGATAAGGCGAGATATCCGAATGCACAATTGTTGTTGCCGTCAGAATTGGCATGAAGCGAATGTGAACCAACCGAAGTATTGTAACTGCCTTTGGTAGTACCTTCCTGGGAAAATGCACCAACAGCGGTGTTGTTGATACATTCTGAGGTTGAAATAGTGCTGTTGTTGTTAAGAAGCGCTCTTGTTCCGATAGCCGTATTTCCATACCCCGCTGTATTTTTTTTTAGAGCTTCGTACCCTAATGCTGTGTTAAAAGAACCATAAGAATTAAACATAAGCGCTTTGAATCCTATGGCTGTATTTTCTTCACCCTGAATGAAGAATGGATCCCAACCACTGAAATTATATAACAGCGCTGAATCACCAATAGCAACAAGGCCTGAAATGCTGTCATTACTTCTTAATGCCCCGTTACCAATGGCGATGTTGCTTTTGCCGGTTTGGTTGAAAATCCCTGTATTGCTGCCGATCAAAATATTATCAGATAAAGGTTCAATCCGCATGGAGTCAATCCTGTATCTTGGATTCGTCGCATTGCCAAGATAGATTTCAATAATATCATCATCCGGATCCAAACCATTACCTGTTGTAATTCTTGTGTCGAAATCGAAATCTGCTATTTCCCGGGCAAATTCATTGGTTAGGTATTCCCAGGTACCTGATTTATAATACAGGAAACTTTGGGCATCGGTAGCATAAATCAACAATCCTTCGGCAGGATTTGAGATTGCAAAAGCCTGAGCTGCAGACATCCGCGGCACCAACATGCCCTGTGTGGTGGATTTTACATCCAGCATCGCTGAGGGATCCGGATCAGATTCATCATTATTGATACCTACACCCTGTGAAAAGGATACTAATGAAAGCATGGCTGCCACAATAGTTAATAGTAATCGATGTGTTTTCATATTGCGTTTATTTGTTTTCAAGTATTTCAATACGTTCAAATAATGTTTTTATCAAAGCTTGCTGTTCCTGGTTTTCTTCGGCAAGCTCCTGCACAGCTTTTACCAGTGGCACAACAAACTCGGCATAACGAAGGCCATAAGTGTCTTTATCATTTTTGGGTGCATCTACACCGCTGAAATCGTAGCTTATCGATAGGGCCGCCGTCTCCACGTCCTGGGCCAGCAATCCGGTCATTTTCATGTTCTCCTTTCCGGATTCTGCAAGTACTTCTGCTTTTTCGGAATTATCAACACCCAAAAAATCATTGATCGCTGATACATCCAGATTATAGGTTACCGGTTCAAGAAGTTTAATGAAATCCAACCCGGGAACATCTTTGCTGACATTGGTTTTAAACCGTTTATCGGAAATATTGGTCCAGTTGGCATATCCGCCGATGCTGTTGACACCTGCATCACCCAACCTTATCTGGTTGCTGGCTGTAATGTTTACAGCATCCCCCAGCGCAGCCGAATTATTATATGATGTAGAAAAACTTGTGTAAGCTCCTATCATGGTATTATAGCTGCCGCTTATGGTGTTTTGCCCTGCATAATTTCCGACTGCGGTATTTCGATTACCTGAACCATTGGATTGTAATGAATGGTTTCCGATGGAAGTATTCATAGATCCGGAATTACTTGTTGAAAGGGCATAATTACCAAGGGCCGTATTTGCATATCCATTGATATTATAATATAAGGCAGTATTGCCCATTGCAGTATTTTCATAACCGCCCTGGTTTCCACGGAGGGCATTATGACCAACAGCCGTATTAGAGTATCCTGTATTATTCAAAAATAGTGTTTTTGAACCCACAGCTGTATTGTATTTTCCTTCATAAAATCCTGTCGCTCCGGTGCCATTATAATACAATGCTGAATCGCCAATGGCAACTGTATTACTAACCGTTTGACTATTAAAAGCCGCACCAGCGCCTATGGCTACATTTGAATATCCGGTTGTATTGTTATAAAGTGTAAAAAATCCGTATGCTGAATTGTGATTTCCGGTTGTGTTATATCCAAGTGCGAATACACCATCTGCTGTATTATATTTCCCAGTTGTATTGCTACTGAGCGCATGAGCACCAGTTGCTGTATTATCATATCCTAATGTATTGGATTCAAGTGCAGATATGCCAGTTGCTGTATTATAATAGCCTATCGAGTTGGAATAGAGTGCATAAGAACCAGTTGCTGTATTATTATCACCAGTTGTGTTTGAGTAAAGTGCCTTCGACCCCACCGCCACATTTTCTGATACAAGATTATTGAACAGTGCCGAATCGCCAATGGCAACCACATTACTGGCTGATACTCCGGTAAAAGCAGCCATGGCACCTATGGTCACATTAGATTGCCCGGTTGAATTATTAAAAAGCGCATAAGTTCCCACTGCCGTATTTAAACTTCCCGTAGAATTGCTAATCATTGCACCCCTCCCAAAAGCAGAATTTGCACTTCCACCTGTGTTATCGCCAAGAGAACCTGCACCCACAGCCGTATTCTGTTGGCCATCCTGATTGGAGAGAAGCGCAGAAAATCCAACAGCTGTATTCTCATCACCAAGAGTGTTTTGATACATTGATCTCCAGCCAATTGCTGTATTCCCTGCTCCGATTGTATTAGTAGCAAGGGCAGTATAACCAAAAGCTGAGTTGTAATTACCAACGGTATTTGAATAGAGTGTCTCATACCCGATTGCGGTATTGGTGGTGCCTGTTGTATTGCTAAACATGGCTTTTGAACCCACGGCCACATTGCCTGATTCCAGGTTGCTATACAATGCCGAATCACCGATGGCAACCACATTATGCTGGCCGCTCCCCTGTGAAGCAGCATTTACCCCAATGGCAACATTTGAAAATCCATTTTGATCACCCTCAAGTGCACTATACCCGATGGCAGTGTTTGCCCTTCCGCTTATGTTGAAGCCCATAGATTGCCAGCCAATTGCCGTATTATAG
The DNA here is from genome assembly GCA_014860575.1 of Bacteroidales bacterium. Lineage (NCBI taxonomy): Bacteria > Pseudomonadati > Bacteroidota > Bacteroidia > Bacteroidales > Bacteroidales bacterium. The sequence goes on along the minus strand of JACZJK010000005.1, from coordinate 228,648 downwards.
CTTCCGGAAAGTGATTCATATAAGGCAGACTTGCCAACTGCAACGTTTGAGCTCCCTGTTTCATTTCGAAATAGGGAACCGTTTCCCAGTGACACGTTGCTATTCCCTGAAATATTATTGTTTAATGAGTAAAAACCAATAGCAACATTAAATTTTCCATTAATGTTTTCTTCCAACGCATTTACACCGATTGCAAGGTTTCCTTCTCCGATTGAATTATTCAATAAACTTTTATTACCGATGGCCATGTTATAGGCTCCACTATTATTCATCAAAGCGGAATCCCCAAAAGCTATTATTTTTTCAAATATAGTTGCGTTTTTCCCAGCATCCCTACCAATAAAAATACTCCCAATCAAAGGTTCAATTCTTAAGGAATCTATCCTATATTTTGGTTCGCTATAATTGCCAAGATAAAATTCAATCAGGTCATCATCCGGATGTAAACCATTGCCTGTTGTAATTCTCGTATCGAAATCAAAATCGGCTATTTCCCGTGCAAATTCACTGGTCAGGTATTCCCAGGTGCCTGATTTGAAATACAGAAAACTTTGGGCATCGGTAGCATAAATCAACAATCCTTCAGCAGGATTTGAAATTGCAAAAGCCTGTGCAGCAGTCATCCTCGGAACCAACATGCCCTGCGTTGTTGATTTCACATCCAGGATAGCCGATGGATCCGGATTGGATTCATCATTGTTAATACCAACTCCCTGTGAAAATGTGATGAGGGTGCTGAAGAGGAAGATTGCTGTTAGAAAAGTAGTTTTTGCCTTGTTCATACCAGTTGTTTTTATTTACAGCCAAATTAGCTTCATTTGGAGTAAATAACTTGTGGTATTTCTGCGAAGGCTTGTGGTATTTCTGCATTAGGTTAATCAAAACAGAATTTACCGGCTCAAAATTAATTGCTTCGCGCAATTAAAGTTGCCTGATAGCAGGCGGTAATAGTAAATTCCGTTTGGTAGTTGCTTGTTTTCAAAACGAACCGAATAGCTTCCGGCATGCTTGTATTCATGCACCAATGTTGTTATGAGCTTACCTGATAAGTCAAAAACTTCCAGGGATACGGTTCCTGATGTTGGGATGGAATAATAAATTGTAGTTTCGCCAGAAAACGGATTTGGAAAATTCTGACCCAGTCTATATCCTTTCGGCTTCGTGGATAGATGATCTGCAATACCAACCTGCCCGTTTGCATCAAGGTGGAGTAGCCAGACATCTATTTTACCGGCTCCAAAGGATGAGGTAAAACCACAAACTGTTATTCTGCCGTCAAAGGTTTCAATTATGGAAAAGCCTATTTCAGCGCCGGTTTCCCCATAGGTTTTTGTCCATAAGGTATATCCGCTGATGTCTGTTTTGATCAGCCAGAGATCAAAATCCCCATCTGCCGAAAACGAAGAAGTAGTTCCACACACTAAGAAGTCACCTTCTGCTGTCTCGGTGACTGAATAGCCGGCATCATTCCTGTCTCCGCCAAAAGTTTTGGTCCAGAGTGTATCGCCGTACATATCCGTTTTAATCAAAAACAGATCCGGACCTCCACCGGTAACGATATATCCTGCATCAGCCGTTTCCTGCACCGAATTGGCAATTCCGGCCAGACTGCCGCCATAGGTTTGTGACCATTCAATTTCACCATTGCTAAATAGTTTAAGCAGCCAGACATTAACATCATTAAATCCCTGCAACTGTGTGTACCCTGCTATAATATAGCCCCCGTCTGATGTTGCCTGCGCTTCAAAGGCAATGTCGTTATAAATTCCGCCATAGGTCTGCGACCACAACGAATCACCAACGGTGTTTGTTCTTATGATCCAAAAATCGGAAAAGCCGGCCCCAAACGATACTGTAGAACCAATAATTACATAACCGCCATCATCGGTTTGGAAAACCGAGTTACCGAAATCATTGTTAGGGCCCCCAAATTTTTTGGTCCACAAAGTGTCCCCGCTGCTGTTTGTTTTTAATAACCAGACATCGAAGCCTCCTGACTCCATCGTTGCATTGTACCCAACAATGATATACCCATTATCTGTTGTTTGCTTTACATCAACACCGATTTCATTGCCCGCTCCACCATAGGTTTTTGTCCAGACGGTGTCGCCGAAGTTGTTTGTTTTAATGAGATAGAGATCAGAATCCCAGGGCTGATTTGGAAATGTGTTCCCGGTAATGATATAGCTGCCATCAAAAGTTTGTTGGACTACATTCCCTTCATCGTCATTATTTGCACCATAGGTTTTAGTCCAGGTGTTTTGCGCGCTTACAGTAATCGGTCCAAGTCCGATAAGTGTAAGCAAAATGAGTTTATATATTTTATTTTTCATTCAGCTAAAATAGCTTCATTTGGAGTGAATGGCTTGTGGTATTTCTGCAAAGGCTAATGGTATTGTTGCAAAGTCAATTAATTGAGGCTATTCAGATGGATCTGGTGAAAGAACCGAATTAACTTTTCAATTTAGCCTCCGTCGGCGACAGCCCAAACTCTTCCTTAAACACGCGGCTGAACCAGGCCGGATCGTTAAATCCCACTTCGTATGCGATTTCGGAAACAGACAGGTTGGTCGTTTCGAGTAATTCTTTTGCTTTCTTCAGCCGGATCGTCCGGATGAAAATGGCTGTGGATTTACCGGAGATGGCTTTCAGTTTCCGGTATAGCTGGCTTTCGCTGAGGTGGACCTCACTGGCCAGGTCAGTGGCATTAAATATGGATTTTTCCAGATTGGCTTCCACAATTTGAAAAGCTTTCAGAATAAATTGTTCTTCCCGACTTGCCGGAATTTCAGGCCCGGCTCTAAATTCCAGTTTACCAAATTTAGCTTGCAATTGCCTGCGAAGCCGGAGTAGTTGCTCAATCCTTACCAGCAATTCCTTTTTGTTGAAAGGCTTGGTAAGATAAGCATCTGCCCCCCGTTCAAAACCTGAAATCCGGTCGGTATCACTAACTTTCGCGGTGAGCATGATCACAGGAATATGGTCGGTACGCTCATCGGTTTTTAAGGAATTACAAACCTCAAACCCATCCTTACCGGGCATCATCACATCGGTGATCACCAGGTCGGGAATGAGATCAAAAGCCATTTGAATAGCCTTTTCACCGTCTGACGCCCATTTCACCTTGTATTGTTTCCGGATGATGTCGCGAATATAAGCGGCCACGTCTGGATTGTCTTCCGCAATCAGTACCAAGGGTTTTATATTTCCAATTTCGGGCTGATCTTCTTCAAAAACATCGGTAGGTATTGTCTGTTGGATCAACAGTTTCTCAACTTGCACACTATTGGATGAAATTCCCTTAGCATTCCGGGAAACCGGCACTACCACTTCAAACTCACTTCCTTTTCCTGGCTGGCTTTTTACAGAAATGGTACCGCCAATCCGTTCTACGATCTCTTTTGTCAACGAAAGTCCGATGCCGGTTCCGCCCCTGTTTTGCTGAACTGCTGATTCCACCTGGTAAAAGCGGTCGAATATCCTGGATTGTTCACCTTCCGGAATGCCCACACCGGTATCTTTTACTTTGATGTGAAGGGTATTGGCAGAGAATTCAAATTTCACATGACAGATTACTTTGCCTCTTTTTTCTGTAAATTTTATAGCATTTGTGAGCAGGTTCGAAACTACTTTTGAAAGCTGATCGGAATCATAATCCATCTCCAGTAATTCGGTTTCGGAGTAAAAAGTGAGTTGGATTTCTTTGGTGGAAGCCAACGATTGATGGCTTTCCACGATGTATTGAAGCCAGGGAATGATATTGGACAGGATGGGGTTGTATTTGAGTTTACCTTGCTCCAGCCTGGCAAGATCGAGCATCTGGTTGACCAGGTGAAGCAGGTTGCCGCCACTTCGTTGAATGGTTTCCATGCTTTTTCTGAATTGAATCTTTTCGATGGTTTCAAACGAATGGGTAAGTTCTTCAGCCAGTCCCATAATCACGGTAATGGGTGTGCGGAATTCATGGGTGATATTGGCATATAACCTGGTTTTTAGCTCATCCATCTCGAGCAGGCGAAGGGTTTCGCGATGAGCCAACTGCCGTTTGATCTGGAAACGGTAAAGCACATAAAACAGCACGGCTATCAGCAATAAAAAGAGTACAAAAGCCCATACTGTTTTCCACCAGGGTGGTAAAACTTTGAAGTTTAGCACCAATTCTTTTGTTTCGCCCAGGCCGGATTCGGACACGGCCTGCACTTTGAACTGATACGACCCAGGCTGAAGATTTGGGTAGGCAACTTCATGCACGGAGGGATTTTCATACCAGTCCGTATCCACACCTGAAAGTTTGTGCTGGAATGAGATGCCTTGATGATAAAGTTCCAGTGCTGAATAGCGGAATGATAAAAAGTTTTCATTGTATCGCAGCTTCAATGTATCATCGTTGATGGTTGAAATCACTTTATCAAAAATCCTGATAGATATGAAATAGGGTTCAGGTGTCCGGTATAAAACTTTGAGGCTGTCGGGATGGAAAAACCCGAGACCACGCCGGTAACTGATGGCCATGCGTCCATCCGACAATAATTTTAGTTGGCCGGGAATGAGGGCACCTTTATCTGACCAGGCATCGAGGAGTGGTATTCCGTAATTTTCATCGAACAGAACCGATGCTCCCGAATTTGTATTGATGCGGAAAAGGCCCTTCTCTGCCATGCACCAAAGCCTTCCCCTTTGATCAAAAGCCATATCCCCAATCATTCCGGTTTTTATGGAACTGAGAAAATTACTCAGTTTTACGCCTTCCTCAGGGTTCTTCAAATCAATAAAACCTAATCCATGAGTTGCAATTGCTACCCAAAGCGTATCTCCGGAAATTTCGCCGAAACAAGTCAGGTCATATTTATTTTCAGCATCTTTGAAATAACGTAATGAATCTGTTTGTGGATCATAATAACCGTAGGATTCGCCTCTGCGCCGAAACCATATCCTATTTTGAGGGTCAATGCACAATTCACTAAACAAGGGGAGTTCATGACCCGTGGTAAAAATGTCGCTCCAGTTACGAATGTTTTTTACATTGTTGTTCTCATCTATGTACTGCTGTAATCCCAGGTTTCCGGAAGCTACCCAGATATGGCCTGTTGTATCCTGCTTGATATCAGTAAAAGCCGGAAAATGGGCGTAAGGATAATTCAGGGCTTTAGTTTTTTTACTATCGGGAAAATATTGATAAATTTCATCAGAAGCCAAAAAAAATATCTCCCCGTTTTGTAATCGAATAATTTCGACCAGATTGTATTCAGATATAATCCTTTGTTTGTAGGGAGTTATTCCGAAACTGTTTGTTATTAAATCGAAATAATGTAATCCTTCGCCCCGGCCATAGCCAATAAGCAATTCGTTTTTCAAGGTATCCTCAAAAAGAGAAAGGGTTAGATACCAATGATCCTCATCTAAAGGATTCAAAAAAAAGTTGTTTACCGGATGATTCCCAGGATTGAGGATAAATACGCCTGTCTCTGAACCCAGCCACAATTGCCCTTCTTTATCCGTAAAATAAAGTTCGGGGGCAAAACGGTGCCCACTTTCGTTTTTGAAGGACTTGATAAAATTGATTCTACCATTTTGCGGATTCAATATCCCTAATCCCTGCAATGATGAAATCCAGACACCACCATCAGGGTGCACTGCACAAGGTGCAATTCTATTCGTAATGGAAGATGCTTCTTGGGTTGATGGCCCAAAACGTCCGGAAAATTTTTCGGTTTGGGTGTCGAAAACAACCATATCAAAGTTCCACGTACCCAGGTAAAGTTTCCCATCCGGGTGAGGAACAATCAGGTTAAACTGGTTTATCTCACGGATGTAGTCCTTATCGGGATAATAAAACCATGAAAGGCTTTCGGTATGGTTGTTATACTTTAGCAAACCAGCCAGGGATGCAAGCCATAAGATGGAATCATTATTCAGATCCTGACAGATATCATGGATCATGTTGGTTGAAATCCGGTCGAGAATGACCCCTGCAGGTAGATTTTTATCAAGCTTAAAAGTGTCGAAATCTCCGGATAAAGAATTGAACCGGCTGAACCCATTGTCAGTACCGACCCAAATTATTCCCTGCTTATCGGTAAATATCGTGTTTACCGGTGCCGGGATGGATCGGGGTTCAGCAGGATTGACATAGTAATTACTACAAACCCCTGTTAACGGATCGAACATACTGATTCCCTCATTTGTCCCGACGATCAAATGCTGTCTTTTTTCATCCCAACATAGTCCGTTGCGCGGTATCCGGTTACCAATTAGTGAGGTGCTGTCGGTTTGGTTTTGCTGGAAAACAATCGCACTAATACCATCCCATCGGCATAAACCCTTTGTTGTTCCGAACCACACAAATCCATAATCGTCCTTAATGATTGCTGTTACAACGTTTGATGGAAGGCCATTAGATATGGAAATTTGCCGGGTTGAATAGGCAAAATCTTCAGCAAAGTTATAAGGATTTGATGAAAACAAAATTTTACCAAAAGCCGTTATTGAAATTAGGAGGATCGTAAAATTAAAATGCATATTTCTCTTTCGAATTCTCCTAAGTTGTAGCTCGCTTGTCAAGAGTCTGTTAATTTGGATAATACAAATTTGCAAACCAAAAATAAACAATAATGAATAGGCCAAGTTATAAATAATCATTTAATTAATACACCGCTACCTTTTTATTTATTGGCACTTAGCCTAGGTTCAAAGCTTTAAATAATACACATGTGTGCAATAATAGACTATTTATCTAAATTTCGCTCCCGGATGACAAACAATGAGTCATGCTACGGAAGTTATGTTCGCAAGTGGTATGAAAATTCCATTACCTATTTGAATGCAACCTCAATAAACTTGAGAAAACATTGCGCCGATCTTTTTGCGTTTTATGTTCTGGTGTGGAAATCAACTTCAACACATTATACTAACTTTGCGACCTAACTCAAAACAACCTGGGCGTAACATGAACCAACTCTATCCATTAAAATTCCATCCGCTGTTCAAAGACAAGATATGGGGTGGGCAAAAAATCAAATCCCAGATTGGTCTGGATTTTTCACCTCTGCCCAATTGCGGCGAGGCCTGGGTGCTTTCGGGTGTAAATGACAACGAAACCGTGGTGAGCGATGGCTGGCTAGCTGGCAACCACCTCAACGAACTCGTTGAAATTTACATGGACGAACTTGTTGGTGAAAAAGTGTATGAAAAGTTTGGTGAAGAATTTCCCTTGCTTATCAAATTACTTGATGCCAACGACTGGCTTTCTATACAAGTCCACCCGGATGATGAGCTTGCAAAAAAACGTCACAATGGTTCGGGAAAAACTGAAATGTGGTATGTGCTTGGCGCTGATGAAAAGTCGGAACTGATCAGCGGTTTCAACCAAAAAATGAACAAGGAACTGTATCTTCAACACCTCAAAAACAAAACCCTGCCCGACATCATGAACTTTGAAAGAGTGAAAGCCGGGGATGTTTTTTATATGCCCTCAGGCCGCGTTCATGCACTGGGGCCAGGAATTTTGCTTGCCGAAATCCAGCAAACCTCTGACATTACTTACCGGATGTATGATTGGGACCGTGTAGATGCTGCTGGAAAATCGCGCGATTTGCATACCGAAGAAGCTTTGGATGCGATTGACTTCAACGTTTACGATGATTACAAAATCAAGCCTGTGATCAAACCCAACCAGACTTCTTCAATGGTTAAAAGCCCGTATTTTGTGGTCAACCAATTGTATCTTAACAAGCCTTTGCCAAAAGATTATACTGAACTGGATTCTTTCGTTATCTATCTCTGCGTCGAAGGTATGACTCACATTGATTCATCTTCAGGAAAAACGAAACTTAAAACCGGGGAATGCCTTCTGCTGCCAGCCTCTACGAAACGTGTTGCCATACTTCCGCAGCCGGAAACACGCATCCTGGAAATTTTTACGGCTTGATTTTTGCCTGCTCCATTTTCATTATTTTAAAGTATTTTTGTCCGCAGATATTTATCTTTAAATATAAGTCAATACAACATGAGAAAACTATTCCTTTCGGCAATTGTAATGCTCATTGCATTCAGCACGCTGGCCCAGAGCGATGAAAAAAACTTTCCAAAAATCCCTTCGGTTACTGTTAAAACCATTGACGGGCGCGACTTCAACACAGCCGACATCGAAAACGATGGCAAGCCTATCATCTTAAGTTTCTGGGCGCTATGGTGCACACCCTGCATGCGCGAACTTACGGCTATCGCTGAGGATTACGAAGATTGGACCGAAGAAACAGGTGTGAAGCTCATTGCCGTTTCAATTGATGATGCACGCAGCACCTCACGGGTATTGCCCACGGTTCAGGGAAGAAACTGGGATTATGAAGTTTATCTGGATGCCAACAGCGATTTCCGCCGGGCAATGAATGTGAACCAGATTCCGCATAATTTTATCATCAACGGCAAAGGCGAAATTGTGTGGCAACACACTTCGTTTTCAGAAGGCAGCCAGCACCAATTGATTGAATTGGTTCGCAGGCTGAACAAGGGAGAAGACATTTCAGGGCACTGATACTGAAGACTTCGCATAATTCTCTCTTTTTGATCTCAGAATACGGATTAACGAATTTTGATTTATGAAGTACACACATCTGCTTCCGGCTTCCCTAACAATCGCATTACTCGCAATTTTTACTCCGACCCAGGTTCAGGCACAAGGCTTTTCAAGCCCATCAAGGGTAAGTGGCAACTTCCAGCTCGACGCACAGTATTACCGTAGTGATACGCTGATCGGTGCTCCTGATGTGGGTGAGAAAATGCTGATGAATGCCTTCACCAATCTCTTGTACACACAAGGTGATTTTACCGCCGGGCTGCGGTTCGAAAGTTATCTGAACCCCATCAGTGGCTACGATCCAAGGCTGGAAGGAACCGGAATGCCTTACAGGTTTATTTCTTACAAAACAGGTGATTTTGAGATCACAGCCGGGAATTTCTATGAGCAGTTTGGCAATGGCCTTATTTTGCGAACCTACGAGGATTGGAACCTGGGCATTGATAATTCGCTGGATGGAGTCCGGGTTAAATTCAATCCTATGCAAGGCATTGCGCTCAAAGGCGTGTACGGAAAGCAGCGATACTTTTGGGATAAATCACCTGGGATCATCAGAGGTTTTGATGCCGATTTCTCAGTGAATGATCTCATTAAACCTCTCAAAGAAAACTCAACACGCATTTTTGCCGGAGCCGGTATTGTAAGCAAATACCAGAAAGATGAGTTTATCATTGCCGATCCGGGCTTTCGCCTCGATCTCCCTAGAAACGTTTCAGCTTTTGCAGGAAGGTTCAACGTTAGCACCACGAACTTCAATTTTACCGGCGAATATGCGCATAAAATCAACGATCCTTCTTCCATCAATAATTTTATCTACAAACCCGGGCAGTCACTCTATCTCACCGGAACTTACTTCCGGCCTGGCCTTAGCGTTATGCTTTCGGCCAAGCATACTGATAATATGAGCTTTAAGACCCGCCGTACCGAAGCCTCATCAGCGCTCGATATCAATTTTTTGCCCCCACTTACAAAACAACACACTTATAAATTATCAAGTATGTACCCATATGCCACTCAGCCTAATGGAGAAGTGGCCTACCAGGGACAGGTGATATACACAATCAAACGTAACACCAAAGCCGGAGGGCCGTATGGAACTTACATCACGGCCAATTATTCGATGGTTCATGCGCTCAACCGCAAGCCTATGAATGACTCAATCGCCATCGGGCAGCGGGGTACGCTGGGATACGACGCCGGGTTGTTTGATGCCAGTGATGAGAAATATTTCAGCGATTTCAACATTGAGATTTCACGTCGTATGAACCGCAACCTGAAAATTTCACTGCAATACCTCAACCTTTATTATAACATTGCTGTAATTGAAGGCCATCCCGGCGAACCTGCTGTGAAAGCCCATATAGGGATCACAGACATACAATATAAGCTCACACCAACAAAAACCCTTCGATTTGAACTCCAACACCTTTACACCGAACAGGATAAAGGCAATTGGGCTGCTGCCATGATGGAATACACAATAGCTCCAAAATGGTTTTTTAGCCTCAGTGATGAATTCAACTATGGCAACACCGATAAGGATAAACGTCTCCATTATTATAATGCTTCCATGGGTTATACGCATCACTCATCAAGGATTGCGTTTACCTGGGGCAGGCAGCGTGAGGGCATTGTTTGCGTAGGAGGTGTTTGCCGCTATGTTCCGGCTAGCAGCGGATTGATGCTTACGATCACAAGTTCTTTTTAATCCGGATTATTAAAACATAAAATCTTTGATAATGAAACTAAGAACCATAATATTCAGCCTTATAGCCCTGGTTTTTGCATGGCAGGCCTGCGATAAAATTGATTCCCCATATAAAATACAAACCAGTAACATTATTGATACAGGAAATGTAGTTAAAAAGGTTATCCTTATCGAAGAATTTACCGGTCAACGTTGCCCCAATTGCCCCGAAATGGCAGTCGCTATTAAATCATTGAAAGAGACTTTTGATGATAAAGTTGTGGTTGTAGCAATGCATGCGGGTTTTTTCGCAATACCCATTGGCCAAACTTTTTCCACCGATTACCGCACACCTGCCAGCACTGAACTTGATCAGTTTTTTGATATCGGTTCTTCAGGTTATCCCAAAGGACTTGTAAACCGTACTGGCTATCCTTCTGGAACCCACCGACTGGAATCAGCTGAGTTGGCGGGCAGAATTGTTGAACTTCTCGAAGGTGATACCCTTGCCGACATAGGAATAACTCACAACTACTCAACAATCTCAAAGGAACTTGAGGTGGAGATAAATGTAAGTGCTCTGGCCCCTCTTCAAAAAAAGTTACTATTATCGGTGTTTATCACTGAAAACGATATTGTTTCCCCCCAGCAGAATGATACAGAAGTCATTACGGATTATGTTCATAAATATGTACTCCGGACTTCGTTGAACGGAACCTGGGGCGATCAGTTAAGCGATGGCAGTACAATTGATCCTGGAACTTCCTTCAAACAATCCTATCAGACAACGCTTTCAGAGAATTGGAATGATGAAAACTGCAATATTGTGGCTTTCGTTTACGACGGCGATACCAAAGAAGTACTGCAAGCCGCCGAAGTGAAGATCAGATAAGATAACCTCTTCTCACTCTCTCATCTTCTCATTTTCTCCCGTTCTCCCCTTCCTCCCTATTCTTCCTTCTTCGCTTCGTTCCAAAACACATCCATCTCGTCGAGGGTCATGTCTTTGAGCGATTTCCCACGTTTGCGGGTTTCTTCTTCGAGGTAGGAAAAGCGGCGGATAAACTTCTTATTGGTTCTTTCAAGGGCATCTTCGGGGTTCACACCAATAAAGCGGGCGTAGTTAACAAGCGCAAATAACAAATCGCCGAATTCTTCCTCTTTCTTTTTGTCATCTCCGCTATTAAGCGCTTCCTTAAGTTCAGCAGCTTCTTCCATCACCTTGTCCCAAACCTGATGTGGTTCTTCCCAATCGAAGCCAACACCACGGGCTTTTTCCTGAATGCGGTAGGCTTTTACCATAGCCGGCAAAGAAGCGGGCACACCACCCAGCACGGTCCGGTTCCCTTCGTGGAGTTTAATTTTTTCCCAGTTTGTTTTTACCTGTTCCGCATTATCAGCCACAACATCGCCATAGATATGCGGGTGGCGGCGGATCAGTTTTTCATTGATCCCATCCAGAACATCTTTGATGGTGAATGCATTGTGTTCGGCACCAATCTTAGCGTAAAATACGATATGCAGCATCAGGTCGCCAAGCTCCTTTTTAATCTCGTTCAGATCGTTTTCAAGAATAGCATCAGAAAGTTCGTATGTTTCTTCAATGGTAAGATAGCGTAGTGATTCTAATGTTTGGGTGCGATCCCAGGGGCATTTCGCCCGCAGGTCGTCCATGATTTCGAGCAGTTTCTGGAATGATGCCAATGTATCGTTCATGATCAGTAGACTTAGTATTATAATTTGAAATCTTAAAGCCAGTGCTTTTTGAATGGGGTTTGGTAATCGAATTCACGATCCCGAATCACTCCTCTCGGGATTTGTGCTTCGCTCCAATTTATAATTTTTGTAAGTAGCAATCAACAACCGCATGACCACAGTATATCAATTGTATGACCCAAATCACACTATCCGCAACCCGTAACCAGCAACCAGCAACGTTATATCTTAACCCTGATCCTAGTACGCCCTCGCAAAAATCACCCTCTTCTCTGATGGCTTTCCTGAATAAACGCATTTGCCGGATTCTGCCTTTGCATCCAAGGGTATCACCCGGATGGTTGCCTTGGTTTCTTCTTTTATGCGTTGTTCGGTTTCAACAGTACCGTCCCAATGAGCGGAAATAAAGCCAGCCTTGTTATCAATCACATCGCAAAATTCTTCCCAGGAATCTACTGTGTGAGTGCTGTCTTCCCTGAATGAAAGCGCCTTCTGGTAAAGATTTTCCTGGATACTATCCAGTAGGTTCACAATCTTGTTTTCAATGTCGGTCATCTGGTAAACTGACTTCTCTAACGTATCGCGGCGCGCAACTTCAACTGTGCCATTTTCAAGATCGCGGGGGCCAATGGCCAGTCTTACGGGCACTCCCTTGAACTCATATTCGTTAAACTTCCATCCTGGCTTAAAGGTATCGCGGTCATCATATTTCACTGAAATGCCTCTGGCCTCCAGATCTGATTTTATTTGATTGGCCTTTTCTGATATCAACGCCAATTGCTCAGGCTGTTTGTAAATAGGAATGATCACAACCTGGATCGGAGCAAGTTTTGGAGGTAAGACCAGGCCGTTATCATCGCTGTGCGCCATGATCAATCCACCAATAAGCCTGGTGGAAACGCCCCAGGATGTAGCCCATACATAGTCAAGTTGATTCGACTGGTTCAAAAACTTCACCTCAAAAGCCTTGGCGAAATTCTGACCCAGGAAATGTGAAGTTCCTGCCTGCAACGCTTTTCCATCCTGCATCAATGCTTCAATGCAATAGGTTTCCAGGGCGCCGGCAAAGCGTTCGTTCGGCGATTTTAGTCCTTTTAAAACCGGCATGGCCATCCAGTTCTCAGCAAAATCGGCGTACACACCAAGCATGCGCTCGGTTTCTTCAATTGCCTCCTGTTTTGTTGCATGAGCCGTATGTCCTTCCTGCCAGAGAAATTCAGCAGTGCGAAGAAACAAACGGGTGCGCATTTCCCATCTTACCACATTGGCCCACTGATTGATAAGCAAGGGTAAATCGCGGTAAGATTGTATCCAGTTACGGTATGTGTCCCAGATAATGGTTTCCGATGTTGGGCGGATAATCAATTCTTCTTCCAGTTTCGCATCTTCGTCAACCACAACGCCTTTGCCATCTGGTGCACTCTTTAAACGGTAGTGTGTTACCACAGCACATTCCTTTGCGAATCCTTCTACGTGGCTGGCTTCCTTGCTGAAAAACGACTTTGGTATGAAAATTGGAAAGTATGCATTCACGTGACCGGTTTTCTTAAACATCTGATCAAGCGCAGCCTGCATCTTTTCCCAAATTGCATAGCCATAAGGTTTTATGACCATGCAACCGCGTACGGCTGAGTTCTCGGCCAAGTCTGCCTTGATAACCAAATCGTTATACCATTGAGCGTAATTTTCAGCCCGTGTTGGAAAATCTTTTGCCATTTTAGTTGTTGTGGTATGAATATTGTATCTATTTTGCTGCTAATTCTATTGAAGCGGCAAAAGTAAGAAATAATACAGGCATGAAATCAAGACCAATACAAAATAACACATCAATTAAGGAGGGCAAACCTATGAAACCCATTGCAATTTTAAGCTTATTCGCAGCGATGTTGATGGCATCCTGCACCACCAGCAGGCCTGGTGCAACTGTTTACGACGATGTATATTATTCTCCGAGGGATCGGGTTGTTCATGTTAAGGAAGTTGTAATAACAACCAATGACCAGGAGCAAATAGCTACAGGACAGGATCAGCAGGAATATTATCAGGAAGAAACGCAATATTATACCGATCCATCGTATGAAACCCCCTACACCGAATCGCAGTATTATTCAGATCCACAAAGCGGTTCTGTTTCAAATTATTACTATGGTGATTATTACGACTATTCATATACCTCCCGCCTGAGAAGGTTCCATAGCCCCGGTTTTGGATCTTATTATAATGATTATTACACTAATATGTACTGGTATAATTACGATCCTTATTACTACGGAACCAGCATTTATATTGGCTATGGCGGGTATCCTTCGTATTATTATGGATGGGGCTGGCCCAGAAGATCATACTGGTCATCATGGTACAGTCCGTATTATATGTATGGCATGGGTTACCCTCACTATTATTATGGCGGTTATAGTTCTTACTGGATGGGCTACAACCACGGTTACTGGGATGGCTATTATGGTTCTTACTACGGTAACGACTGGTACTATAACAGCAATGATCAAAACTCATACTATTATGGGCCCAGGACAAGTTTTGCAGGAAATACCGGTAGTGGCGGCAACAACGAGGCCGCAGGGAGGCCTGTAACATTCGGTGAACGTTACGAAAAAGCATTAATCGGCGAAGGTGTAACCCGCGGTTCTCAAGATGGCAGGGGTTCAAGACCTGCACCTGGTACAGAAGTTACACGGGGTAGCAATTCCGGTGCTGTCGATGCTGAAAGGCAAACTTCAACTGATGTAAAAAGAGGTGAAGCTATTACAAGTCCACAAGATACCGACCGTTCCGGCACCCGGGTAGGTTCAGGAGTTCGTGAAGGACAAAACGCTGAAGGACGCCGGATAAATGAGCCAACTGACCAAAATACTCAACCAGCCCGCACAGTAGCTCCTAATCAGCGCAACTATGAGTACGATGGTAGCAGCAGTCGCCCGAATCCCGGTTATGTAAGGCCTGATGCCCAAAGACAGCAACCAACGCAAATTCAAAGGCAGCCACAACCTTATTCTTCGCCCAGGTACACCAAACCCAAAACCAGTGAAGAGTTTACGAGTCCTGCTTATCGCAACCCGAGCAACGTTGTCCGGCCCGCAGATAATCAGCCACAGCGTCAGGAAGCTTCTCCTTCGCAGCAAAGGTCACCGGTTCAGACATCGCCTGGCCGTGAGGAGCAGAGTCAACCGCGGTATACTCCTCCCGGAAGGTCGAATGACAACAGGCAATCAACTCCACCGCCCAGGTCATATTCACCTCCTACAAGAAGTGAAACACCAGCGAGATCAAGCGGGCCAACTTATACTCCACCAACCCGGAATAATAACTCAAGCCCATCTTACTCAGCACCATCAAGAAGTAACAGCTCTTCTCCTTCGCGCTCATCAAGCCCAAGCTATTCTGCACCTTCCCGCTCAAGCGGAAGTAGCTCACCTCCTCCCAGCTCATCAGGATCTTCAGGATCATCAAGGTCTTCAGGGTCTTCATCTGGAAGGGGCAAAAGGTAAAATCAGTGACCATTACTAAAATTAAAAAAAGTAATACCATGAAAACGCGATTGCTTATAATACTATCTCTCTCACTCTCAGTACTCACGCTTCATTCTCAGAACCAGGAGGATGCACTGCGCTACGGGAAAACTTCGCTTGTTGGTTCAGCCAGGTATATGGCTATGGGTGGAGCTTACGGTTCAATTGGAGCAGATTTTTCAGCACTTAGTGTAAATCCTGCCGGGATTGGCATGTTCAGACGATCAGAATTTGCATTTACTCCCTTGATTACCTTCAGCGAAACAGAAGCCACATATTTCAGCCAAATGCGAGATGACAGTAAATACAACCTGGGTTTAGGAAACATAGGTTTTGTTTTAAGCTCCGACCTTTCGGGAAACGCCCAGTCCTCCGGATGGCAAAGAATTCAGTTTGGTTTCGGACTTAACCGGATCAATAATTTCAGCAACAGGGTTTTTATTCAGGGCTTCAATGACAACAGTTCACTGATGACAGGTTATGTGCATCAGGCCGATGGGTTCGCACCTGATAACCTTAACCAGTTTACAACTCAGCTTGCATACGATGCATGGCTGATTTGGCCTGAGGATGATACTGAGGACTATTTTTACCAAACCGATGCTTATTTTGGCGGAGTGAATCAACAACAAACAATAACTACCTCAGGCTCCATGAGTGAAATGCTTTTCACAGTTGGATCAAGCTACAATGACAGGCTTTATTTGGGCGCTTCAGTTGGCATACCCTATATCCGATACAAATATGAATCGGAATACACTGAAACAGATACTGATAACAGGTATGCTGAATTTAACTCCTTAACAAGGAGAGAAAATATTGAAACCAGCGGTACCGGCGTAAACCTGAAATTAGGAGCCATTTTAAGGGCAACAGATTGGTTGAGGCTCGGCGCTGCATTCCACACACCTACTTTTTATTCAAACATGCGCGATGATTGGAGTTATAGCATGAAATCAGAATTGTTCCTGGACAATAAGATTGAAAACCGCTCGGCTCAATCACAACCCGGAAGATTCGACTATGAATTAACAACCCCTATGAAAGCAATAGGAAGTGCAACCATATTATTCGGAAAATCAGGGCTTGTTTCAGCAGAATACGAGTTTGCCGATTACTCTGAAATGAAACTCAACTCTTCTTCTTTTAAATTTGTTGATGAGAACCAGACCATCCGTGATGAATACACTGCTGCGCATAATCTTAAACTAGGAACCGAATGGAGGTTGAATGATGTGTATTTCCGTGGAGGATATGCTATCTATGGCAGTCCGTACAAATCCGGAGTCAACGATGGTGCAACTGATCAGCTTTCGTTAGGAATAGGATTAAGGCAACAAGATTATTATGTTGATTTTGCCTGGGTCAGCAGTTCGTACAAAGAAGACAAATACATGTATTGGGTTCCGGAAGGAGAAGGTCTTGACTTTTCAACTCCCGTTGCCAATCAAACATTTAACAGGCAACTTTTTATGCTAACACTGGGCTGGAGATTTTAGTTTGGTTTGGTTTGTTGATACCCCTGGGGAGGGGCAGCCGGCTGATTTATTTCAGCCGGCTTTTTTATTTTCTAACGCGTTGAAGTCCGGCTTTTGCTTTTTGCTGGATGCTGTTCCGGTATTCAGTAAAATGCATTTTGATAGACATATCATAGTAATGCGCAGCTTCGGTATATTTACCTTCACTTTCTGAAATCAGCCCCATTTGCAAGGCTGAATTACCTGCAAAGTAGTATTTTAAATCGCTTCCGGCTTCAATTGTGCGGAGGTAAAAATCTTTTGCCTGAACCGGTTTCCCCCATTCATGATAAATCCTGGCCTTGCGATACAGATATTCTACCGAATCTCCCGGTTCACTAAATACATTGGTTCCAAGAGCCTCGAGCGCATCTTCAAAATAACCGCCATCAAACAAAAGCCTCGCTTTAAGTAATGAGGTTTGCGGCAATATATCTGACAGTGCTTCCGCTTGTGCCTGCTTATCTTCATCAACAAAGGTTTGTCCATGCTTAAGAATAAGAGAAATGTAAAATCGGTATCCGTTATAATCTCCCTTGAGCAGCGATAGCCAAGCCAAACGCTGGTAAGCGCTCTTAATATAGTTTGAGCCTTTGTAATGGTTCACATAGTTGAGGAAGTGCTTGGCAGCGCTCTGATCCAAACGATTCAACTTTGCATTGCCAATAACAAATTCGAGATAGTGAAAGGGGTATGAACCATCAGGAATTTTGCAGCCTTCAAGAATTTCTATGGCCTTGTCATTATTGCGGGTTCGCATGGCAAGATTGGCTTTGATATAACAGTTCAGCGGGCCGGTAGCATGGCCGTCAGTGCTTTCCATACGTTTTAGAAGTTCAACAACACGGTTTTTATCGCTTTGAAGGTTCATTTCAATGAAGGCGAGGTAAAAAAATGTTTCGGATTTTAGATGCGCCCATTGTGGAGTTGCATCCGTGATGTCAAGAAGTTGATAAAGCATGGTACGGCCAGATTCTATTGCTCCTTCCATTCCTGCAAGCCTGCTTGCCCATTTGTAATTATCAGGTATGCTCCCGATGAGTGCATTCATCACACCATTCAAAAGCATGTCGGGTACAAATCCGGGATAAAGGGTTTTGTTTTCTTCTAGCAGGCGGTAAGCTCGGTTTAGGTCGAGCCCGGCCATGGTGTATTCACCAAACTTTACCCTTGCGAACGACCATTGCAGATAAACAGCAGCCTGGCAATGTTTATGCCATGCCGAATTTGGTTCGCCGGATGAAAGAATATTAATACGAACCGATCGGTTCTGTTTGAGTTGCTCAAAGTCGGATTGCTCTTCACCGATGGCCAGGGTAAGGAAATCAATATAATTCTCCAGAAAAACCGGAATTCTATTCGCCGGGTTCTCAGTTTTTTCGAGGCTAAGTAACTCAGCGCCAGCCATGAAGTTCAGTGAAATAATCTCTGTGTATGCCTTGATGCAGTTGGCGTTAAAGTCATAGTGCGGAGAAGTGTTTCCAGAAAGTGGAACAAAAAAGCTGCACAGAAACACAGCGACAACAAATCTGCCAGTCAAGATACTTTTGTTGAATTGCAACATTAAAGAACGGACGCTATGTTTATTTGGCTTTCGCATAAATAACAAACAAAAAAAGCCTCGTAAAAAGAGGCTCAGAAAATCACTTTATCTTGAAATTGATCAGGCTAAATGTGCTGCTTCTACAATAGCTGGATCCACCAGGATACGACCGCAGTATTCGCACACTATAATCTTTTTGTGCATTTTGATGTCAAGTTGGCGCTGGGGTGGAATTTTGCTGAAACAACCACCACAGGCGTCTCTTTCAACCATCACCACAGCCAGTCCATTACGTGCATTTTCCCTGATGCGGGTGTATGCATTCAACAAACGTTCTTCAATAACTTTTTGGTTTTCTTTTGATTGAATGTCTAAATTTTCTTCTTCTTTCTTAGTTTCTGAAACTATATCTGACAGTTCATTTTTCTTAACTTCCAGATCGCCACGGCGTTCTTCCAACTCTTGCGCTGCTTTTGTTATTTCTTCCTTTTTCAGGGCAAGGCTGCCCGAATATTCGCGGATATGCTTTTCAGCAAGCTGGATTTCAAGACCCTGATATTCTACTTCTTTGTTGAGCGATTCAAACTCGCGGTTATTGCGTACATTCATTTGTTGCGCCTTGTACTTATCTATCAGTGTTTTGCTATCTTTGATCATGGCTTCCTTTTCGGATATCTGGCGCTGCAACACATCAACGTCCTGATTAAAATTAGCGATCCTTGTTTCGAGTCCTATTACTTCATCTTCAAGGTCTTCAACTTCGAGTGGAAGTTCTCCACGAACGATACGAATCTTATCAATCTGAGAGTCAATTTGCTGCAAATTATATAGTGCCACAAGTTTCTTTTCGATTGAGATAATGGCCTCATCTGAATCGTCCTGGGCCTGAACACTTCCTTTTGATGTTTCGGTATGAATTTCGGGTTCCTGAATTTCAAGTTCCTCGCTAACGGCTTTCTTTTTAGTTGTCATTGGTGATTGTATGTATTTTATAAATACTTAACAGGGTTTGAGTTCGTCTTTGTTTTAAGAGCGGCAAAATTAGGAAATTTTTTCATAAGTACTTGTGCAATCAAATCTTTGCTAAACTGTTCGGATTCATAATGCCCTATATCGCCCAGCAACATTTTCCCTTCCGGTAAAAAGTAATCATGGTATTTCAGGTCGGCGGTAAGAAAAACCTGGGCGCCGGCCTTCATTGCATCCTGGATCAAAAAACTTCCTGAACCACCACACAAAGCAATAGTTGTAACCTGCTGGCTAAGATCGCCGTTGTATTTGATTACAGGCATCCCACAAACTGTTTTAACCTTTTCAAGAAACCCGGAAGCCGTAGTTTCCGATGCAAGGTTTCCTATAATCCCACTTCCCCTGTATTTATTAGTGTTTCCCAGCAATAGAATATCATACGCAACTTCTTCGTACGGATGGGCTTTGATCATACTGGAAATAATAAGCTGCTCAAGATAAACAGGATAAATTGCTTCAATCTTAACTTCTTTTTCGAAGTGCAGCTTGTCAGTTTCTCCTGCATAGGGATTTGCCTCTGCATTTGCCCTGTACGAACCCTCACCTAGGGTATTGTAACTGCAGCTATCGTAATTGCCAATCTGGCCGGCGCCTGCTTCAAAAATAGCGTTGCGAACCTTTTCTGCATGTTCGGTCGGGCAAAAGGTGACGATCTTTCTAAGCGTGTCTTGCTTAGGCCGCAGGATCTTTAGGTTGGTCATGCCAAGTTTTTCGGCCAGCATGCGGTTCAACCCATTGATATGATTATCGAGATTGGTGTGGATTGCATAAATGGCTATGTTGTATTTTATGACTTTCTGAACAATGCGTTCCACATAGGTTTTTCCGGTAATACGCTTTAAGCCTCCAAAAATGATGGGATGATGTGCAATGATTAAACCACATTTAAGCAGAACCGCTTCCTCAACGATATCTTCGGTTATATCAACGCATAGCAGGGCACTGGTTATTTCCTGTTCTGCATTCCCGATAAGCAACCCACAGTTATCCCAATCCTCCTGATCGGCCAACGGAAATTCCTTGTCAAGGTAAGATGTAATTGTTTTTATGTAGATCATGGGTCGGAATTAAATTGTAAGAAATATCTGAAAACCTGATTTTCAACTGCAAATTTAAGGATTGTAGGTATTCTGACATAACCAATTCAGACATATTAAATTTCCATTAAGCACATGTGATAATCAGGTGATATTGTTTTTTTTTGTATTTTGCCGCGTTAATTGGGATTCCGGGGTTTTGATTCATTTTTATTTTCACCCTAATCGTTTGATTGCATGCGTAAATTACTTTTGTACCCGTTCAGCCTGATTTTTGGGTTCATCATAGTAATTCGAAACTGGTTGTTTGACCGGAAAGTGTTGCGCTCGCAAAGTTTTGACATTCCGATCATTGGCATTGGAAACTTATCAACCGGTGGAACCGGAAAAACTCCTCATACAGAATACCTTATCCGATTGCTTTCAAACAACTATAAAGTTGCTACACTTAGCCGGGGGTACGGGAGAAGTACCAAGGGGTTTCATGCTGCCAGCATTTTCTCCACTCCATCTGAAATTGGTGATGAACCTTTGCAATTTGCAACAAAGTTTGACAATCTTCCTGTGGCAGTTGACGAGAACCGTTGCCATGGCATCAGGGAACTTACCGACCGTTATCCCGACCTTAGCGCTGTTATTCTGGATGATGCGTTTCAGCACCGTGCCCTTAAACCAGGGCTTTCAATACTATTAACTGATTTTTATCATCTATACACGGAAGATTATTTGCTTCCGGCCGGTAATTTACGCGAACCCAGGAGTGAAGCCAAACGCGCTGACATCATCATTATTACCAAAACACGTAAGGTTCATTCGCCTATCACTCGTCAGCGATTGATTGATTCATTAAAACCTCTTCCTCATCAGAGCCTTTATCTATCGTACATTAAATACGGGCAAATAATTCCGGCACAAAAAAAGGAATGTCCATTGAAGAAAGGAAAGGTAGCAAACACCATATTCATGTTTGCAGGGATTGCAAACCCCTACCCGCTTGAGGATCATCTGAAAAGTTTATGCATTGATCTGATCACGCTAACTTTCCCTGACCATCATCGTTACACGGCTAAAGACATTACACGGATTACAAAGGAATGGGATGATATTTTTACCCGTAATAAATTGTTAGTGACTACTGAAAAAGACCTCATGCGTTTAAAAGAGCCTGGGATATGGGATTTGGTAGTAAATTTGCCCCTTCATTACATTCCAATTGAAATTGACTTTCATGAAGGCGACAAGGAAGCGTTTGACCGACAAATTTTAGATTATGTTGAAAAAAGTAACAGAAACCGTTGATTTTATAAAGCTGCAAACCAAGGTTCAACCGGAAGTAGGCATAATTTTAGGTTCCGGGCTGGGTAGGTTGATCAATGAAATTGAAATAAGCGAGAGCATTCCTTACGAAGAAATTCCTCATTTCCCGGTTTCAACTGTTGAAGGGCATCAGGGGCGACTTATCTTTGGCAAGCTGGGAGACAAAAGCATCGTTGCCATGCAAGGCCGTTTCCATTACTACGAAGGATACACCATGCAGGAACTTACCTTTCCGGTTAGGGTAATGAAGATGCTCGGTATCAAAATGCTTATCCTTTCCAATGCCAGTGGTGGTGTGAACCCCGATTTTGAGATCGGCGACATGATGATCATCACCGACCACATTAACCTCTTGCCTACCAATCCTTTGCTTGGACCAAATGAAAAAGAATTCGGTCCACGTTTCCCTGATATGAGCGAAGCCTACGATGCCGTACTCATTCACAAAGCCATCAAGATTTTACGTCGTCACAATATCAAATATAAAACTGGTGTTTACGCTGCTGTAACAGGGCCAATGTACGAAACTCCTGCAGAATATCGCTTTATTCGAACCATTGGTGCTGATGCTGTGGGAATGTCAACCATACCGGAAGTTATCGTTGCACGCCAGATGGATCTCCCCTGTTTTGCCATAAGCGTAATAACTGATTTAGGTGTAACAGGCAAAATTGTTGAAGTATCGCATCACGATGTGATTGAAGCAGCTTCGCAGGTTGAACCAAAGGTCACCTTACTGATCAGGGAATTATTATCAGGCATGTAAATCTGTTACAAGAAACAGATGGATAAATCTACACATTCATACCAAGCTCCTTTAACAAAGAAAATATATTTTGCCTCTGATTTTCACCTGGGGGTTCCCAATCACGAAAAAAGCCTTCGACGTGAAAAAATCCTTGTGCATTGGCTTGATGAAGTGAAAGACAGTGCACAGTCTATCTATCTCATGGGCGATGTATTCGATTTCTGGTTTGAGTATAAAACTGTGATCCCAAAAGGTTTTGTCCGCTTGCTCGGGAAACTGGCTGAGCTTGTTGATCGTGGAATAGCTGTGCATCTTTTTAGAGGCAACCACGATATCTGGGCGTTTGATTATTTACAAACGGAAGTGGGCATTCAACTTCACGATGGTAAAATGCTTACACGCTTTGGTAATAAATTATTTTTTCTTGCCCATGGCGATGGACTAGGCCCAGGTGACAAAGGTTATAAATTCGTGAAAAAAATCTTCAGGAGCCGCTTTAACCAGTGGTTTTTCAGATGGTTACATCCCGACTTCGGTACGCGATTGGCCTTGTATTTTTCAAGAAAAAGCCGATATGCCAATAATGAAAATGAAGCAAAATACGGCAACCCGCCCATTGAGGAAGAAATGCTATATAAGTATGCAGCCCGGAAAATTTCTCATCAGCCTGAAATAGATTATTTTATCTTCGGGCACCGCCACCTTCCCACAAATGTTCTGATAAACGATAAAGCCAGGCTTGTGATTCTTGGCGATTGGATCACACATTTCACCTATGCTGTTTTTGATGGGGATACGCTGGAGCTTAAGAAATATGATCCCGCTCCTGATTTACTGTGATTATTTGTCATTCCTGAATACCGTTTGCTCAAGAGCCGCAACATGATCAAATTGCCTTATGGTTTGATCTTCATAAAGAAAAACCACTCCATCAATCCATGGCAACGGGTTATCGCGTTGCAAAAATGATTCAATAAGGATTGTGCTGGTTGAAGAGCCGCCTAAACTGCCCTGGAAAAAACCTTGTGCCCATGATGCACCATACCACGTTTCTACGGTCCCAAAGCCTTCGGACTCTTTGAGGTTTATCACGGCTACTTTTTTGTCGTCGTATTCCTGAATTCCCTGAACTTCAATTGGCAAATAAGAAAAACAATGTCTCGACAGTGCCCTTGCCAGTTCTGAAAGTTGAGCCTGAAGCGGCAGCGCCTGTTCAACTTTTACAAAAAACAATTCCTGTTGCTGGCCCACATTATCCAGTCCTACAACGCGTTTAAATTCATGCAACTGGTAAACATGCTGAAGATTTACACTTTGAATTTGAGTGATCGTTTTCCTGTAGCGATTCTTTTCTATCAGGTAAATCCCAATGGCAGCGCCAAAACCCAACAATAGCGCCACTACAATTAACAAAAAGGCATTTGAGCGTTTCATTGCAATTCATTTAAGGTTAAGGATCAAAATTAAACAATTCATTACGCGCTCAACTCATTTTATCATTTTATTCCTGGTTCTTAACATGCTATGGTACTATTCCTTAAGCTCACAACAACTGAATTTCCAGCTTGGAGGAAGATTAGAAGCCACGTTAATCATCTGTTAGGAGTGGAAGCACTTTTCACAACTTCAGACGGTGTTTTGGTTCGTGTCTTTGCTAAGAACTCCATTGAACTTATCATTGTAACAAACAGCAAGTAAATTTTTTTCAGTGATTTTTTGTCAAAAAGAAAATCATTGTATATTTGCAGCCCCGAAAGGGAATGCTCATTAAAAAGCGAAAGTAGCTCAGTTGGTAGAGCACGACCTTGCCAAGGTCGGGGTCGCGGGTTCGAGTCCCGTCTTTCGCTCAAATCCCGGTAAAAGCCGGGATTTTTTGTTCAGGCACAAAAATTTGATTAATTAGCACAGGCATTGTATTTTTGTGCCGCTATATAAGTTCTTAAAGCCCGGGTGGTGAAATTGGTATACACGAAGGACTTAAAATCCTTTGGCCTCGCGGCCGTGCGGGTTCAAGTCCCGCCCCGGGTACCAGAAGCAGGAGTAATTCCTGCTTTTTTATTGCGATAATATCGCTTCCAGCGATCCTATCGCTAAAACCAGCCTTACTGCAATAGACATTCAATTTATAATTCTCTCTGAAATATATTTTCCCTTATTTTACTTTCCGTAAATTTCATTCTCTGGTCTTGTGTGATGATAATTAATCCAGTGGTACACAAACCATTGTTTAAACTATCTGCTTTGCCTTTTATCAGACATGCATTCATTTCTTCCCAATCAACATCCTGATCTCATTTAGTTTCATCAGCGCCTCAACCGGTGTGAGCGTGTTTATATCGGTGTTGAGAATGTCTTCGCGGATTTGTTCCAGTAATGGATCATTCAGTTGGATAAAGCTTAACTGGTATTGGTCGGATGCTTGTTTGCCTGTTTTTCGTCCCTTGCTTGTAAGTGTTTCATGGCTGTGCGATTGCTCCAGTTGCTTCAGCAATTGGTTCGCACGATCTATTACAGTTGAAGGAATCCCTGCCATACGGGCTACATGTATCCCGAAACTGTGTTCGCTTCCGCCAGGCTTAAGCTTGCGCAGGAATATCACTTTATTGCCAAGTTCTTTTACTGCCACATGAAAATTCTTGATGCGCGGGAATGAAGCCGCCATTTCATTCAGCTCGTGGTAGTGAGTGGCAAACAGGATTTTGGGGTTGAACAGTGGATGCTCATGCAGATATTCTGCGATGGCCCAGGCAATGGAAATTCCATCGTAGGTGCTGGTGCCACGGCCTATCTCGTCGAGCAGGATCAGGCTGCGGCTCGAAACATTATTGAGAATGCTTGCTGTTTCATTCATTTCCACCATAAAAGTGGACTCACCAGACGAGATATTATCAGATGCTCCGACCCGGGTAAAAATCTTATCAACTACGCCGAGGGTCGCTTCACTGGCCGGAACAAAACTTCCGGCCTGCGCCATCAGCACAATCAGCGCTGTTTGCCTGAGCAAAGCCGATTTTCCGGACATATTCGGCCCGGTGATAATCATTATCTGTTGGGTTTCATGATCGAGGTAAACATCATTGGCAATGTATTCTTCTCCTGTTGGCATGTGTTTTTCGATCACCGGGTGCCGCCCTCCTCGAATGTCCAGCGCCCACGAATCATTCATTACCGGCCGTGCATAATTGTTTTCAATAGCAATGGCAGCAAATGATAGCAGGCAATCAAGGCGGGCAATCAGCGATGCATTGAGCTGAACCGGTTCGATATAGTCAGAAAGAGCCAGCACCAAATCATCAAACAAGCGTTGCTCGAGAGCGAGGATCTTTTCCTCAGCGCCAAGAATTTTTTGTTCGTAAACTTTAAGTTCTTCAGTAATATAGCGCTCGCCATTCACCAGCGTTTGCTTACGGTGCCATTCAGGCGGGACTTTATTTTTATGCGTGTTGGTAACTTCAAGATAATACCCAAAAACGTTGTTGTAGCCTATTTTCAGTGAAGCTATACCTGTGTTCTGAATTTCCCGCTGTTGGATCTGAACCAGAAAATCTTTTCCTGAATACAAGAGTTTGCGCAGTTCATCAAGTTCGCTATTCACGCCATCGGCAATCACACCGCCTTTTTGAACCTGCACCGGAGGCTCTGTTTGAACCTCTTTTTCGATCCGGGTGCTGATAAGTGTACAGGGGTTCAATTGCTCAGCAATAATTTTGAGCGCTGCCTTACCTGATGAAGCCAACACTTCCCTGATCGGGATCAGCGCATCAAGCGCTCTCTTCAATTGCACAACTTCACGGGGGTTCACACGGCGTACTGCCACTTTAGAAATCAGGCGCTCCAGGTCGCCGATCACTTTGATCTGCTGATTCAAAACCTGTACAACTTCCGGATGCTGAATGAAAAACTCCACCATTTCATGTCTTTCCTCAATGGGCTTGCGGTTTTTCAGCGGCAGCACAATCCAGCGTTTCATCATGCGCGAACCCATCGGAGAAATGGTTCGATCCATTACATTGAGCAAAGTAGCGGCATTTTCGTTCACTGAGCTGATCAGCTCAAGATTTCGGATCGTGAATTTATCGAGCCAAACGTAGTTTTCTTCTTCGATGCGCGAAATCTTGCAGATATGTTCCACCTTGTCATGGTGTGTTTCGGCGAGGTAATGCAGCGCTGCACCGGCAGCAATCGTGCCCTGGTTCTGCTCATCAATTCCAAAACCTTTCAAGGATACCGTTTTGAAATGTTTGAGTAAGAGTTCGTGGGCAAAGTCGAAGGTAAAAACCCAATCTTCAAAAGTATTGGTGTAAAACTTGTCGCCAAATAGTTCGGCAAAACGATGGCGTTTGCTTTTTTGAATGATGATTTCGCTGGGTTGGAAAGCCTGAAGAAGTTTATCAATATATTCGTTCGAACCTTCGGCAAGATAAAACTCACCGGTGGAAACATCCAGGAAACTTATACCGGAAGTGACAGGTTGAAGATGTATGCTGGCCAGGAAATTATTTGCCTTATGATCCAGCGTTTTGTCGTTGTAGGAAACGCCGGGGGTTACAAGTTCTGTTACTCCGCGCTTTACTATTGTCTTGGTTAGCTTTGGGTCTTCAAGCTGATCGCAAATGGCAACCCGCAGTCCCGATCTTACCAGCTTCGGTAAATAGGTATCCAATGCATGATGTGGAAAGCCGGCCAGTTCAACATAAGAAGCAGCGCCATTGGCCCGCCTTGTGAGTACAATACCAAGTATTTTCGAGGCTTTGATGGCATCTTCGCCGAAGGTTTCATAAAAATCGCCCACCCTGAAAAGCAACAATGCATCAGGATATTTCGCCTTGATGGAGTAATACTGCTTCATCAAGGGGGTTTCAACCATATTGCCTTTCTGACCTTCTTTCACAACCTGCTGCTTTTTATGGCAAAGTTATCAGAATCTGGCTAAATCTGCCAGTATTTTTTCTCTGCTTTTGGATTGTGATGCAGTGTTACAGTGATGCAGTAGGAATGGAGTAATGGAGTGATGGAGTAATGGAATCGGATGGCTGAGCCTGTCCAAGTCTGGAGTAATGTTGTGATGCTGTAATGCAGTGAAACAGTGATGCAGTTGTGCAGTAGTTTAGTGTGCAGATACTTGACTACAGAAAGCTATTGAAGATTATCTGGCTGATTGAGTGGGAAGTTGATAGGCTTTGAATAAGCAATGGTCGGCAAGATAAAGCTGGGATTGTGTTAGCCAAGAATGTTTTCAAAATACTGCCACAGTGGATCGGATGGAACCGGCGCTATGATATTGAGCGCTTCGCCTGAAACTGGGTGAGCAAACATCAACTTTCGGGCGTGAAGGTGAATTGAAGCATCCTCATTGGGGCGGGGGGCGCCGTATTTCAGATCGCCCTTTATCGGGCAGCCACTGATGGAAAGTTGTGAGCGGATTTGATGATGACGACCGGTGAGCAATTCTACTTCAAGTAAATGGTAATGTTCGCTTGAGGCAATGAGTGTATACTTTAG
This sequence comes from Bacteroidales bacterium, assembly GCA_014860575.1. NCBI lineage: Bacteria > Pseudomonadati > Bacteroidota > Bacteroidia > Bacteroidales > Bacteroidales bacterium. Next base: position 200,450 of record JACZJK010000005.1, on the reverse strand, counting down.
CTCTGCCCGTTGTGAATCTTTTCGTGGAGTGGCAAAAGCATAGGATTTATTTTTCTCCCGGTTGCGCGACATGAAATGAATTAACGTTCCTTCATCAACCGGTGGGCGGTTCTTAACAATGGCCCAATATATTTTTGTGATCTCATGATCCTGTAGCATTTGGTTCAGGCGTGCAAGGGATTTTGAAGTGCGGGAAAAAATAACCGCTCCGGTTACCGGTTGATCGAGCCGGTGCGGAAGGCCCAGATAAACATTCCCGGGTTTGTTGTATTTTACTTTGATGTAAGCTTTGGCTTTATCCAGTAAGGGTTCTGTTCCTGTTTTATCGCCCTGCACAATATCGCCGGCACGCTTGTTTAACACGAGCAAATGATTGTCCTCAAAAAGAACACGCAGGCTTATATAGTCAATTTCATCCATTTGGGCTTAGTTGAATATTGGGGAAATGGAGTAGTGGAGTATTGGAGTATTGCGGTGTTGAGTAGTTAATTCGTTGTTCTTTGAATTTTGAGCTTTGGATTCTGGTCTTGAGTCTTGGGATTTGGGGCTTGGGATTTGAGACTTTGAATTTTGAACTTTGGCCTTTGGATTTAAATCAATATTGCTCCCTTTCATTTGGAAACTCCAGTGACTTAATGTCCTTGATATAGGTTCGCACGGAACCTTGAATTTCTTCACTGAGATTATGATAGCGGCGTAAAAACCTTGGTGAGAATTCCTGTGTGATCCCGAGCATATCATGTAGAACCAACACCTGCCCATCAACGTACCTGCCTGCTCCAATGCCAATTACAGGGATCTTTAACGCATTGGCTACATCTCCACCTAGTTTGGCTGGTATTTTTTCAAGTACCAACGCAAAACAACCCGATTGTTCAAGAAGATGCGCATCTTCAACAAGTTTTTTTGCTTCGCTTTCTTCGGTTGCCCTCACCACATAGGTTCCAAACTTGTGTATGGATTGGGGTGTCAGGCCCAGGTGCCCCATCACGGGTATTCCTGCTGAGAGGATACGGTCAATGGATTCAAGTATTTCTTTGCCGCCTTCAAGTTTCACAGCATCAGCGCCTGTTTCTTTCATGATACGGATAGATGACGACAGCGCTTCCTTTGAATTGCCCTGGTAGGTTCCAAAAGGCATATCAACCACCACGAACGCCCTTGTTACAGCCCTCACAACTGAACTGCCATGATAGATCATCTGATCCAGCGTAATAGGCAGCGTACTGTTATGCCCTGCCATTACATTTGAAGCGGAATCCCCAACAAGGATCACATCAATGCCGGCAGCCTCAACAAGCCGTGCCATTGAAAAATCATAGGCTGTTAGCATTGAAATTTTTTCACCTTTCAGCTTCATCTCCTGAAGCACATGGGTGGTAACTTTTCTGGCAATTACTTTAGTCATGCGTCAAATTATTACTGATGTTTAGTTCCCCGATGATTACGCCAACTACGATGGCGATAATTAAACAAGTTTGCAAAGGTAGCAAATCGGTATGCGTTTGCAGAACTTTCCGGTATTTCCATTCATTTTTATCATAAACCCAGGCATTCAGCGTTAATGGAAAATGAAGCTAATCTGATTATTGCTACCTTTGCAAACCTATATCGCTATCTCAATAATATTTATGAAAAACTACCAGCGCCTCATTCTTCTACTCTTCATCCCCTTGCTTTGGGTTTCGTGCGAAACTGATTTTGACCTCAATGCCGAATGGAAAGATATTACCGTAGTTTATGGTATTCTTAATCAAAATGAGGACACCCATTATATCAGGATCCAAAAGGCTTTTCTCGGACAGGGAAATGTATTGCAAATGGCGCTGGAAGCCGATTCAAATCTCTATCCGAACAATCTCGACGTGGTGATCCAGGAATGGAACGACGCTACCCTGGTTCGAACCCTGCAACTTGATACCATAACAATTAAGGACAAAGAATCCGGTATATTTTTCTCCTCTAATCAACCGCTGTATTTTAGAGAAGCAACTCTTAATCCGAACTATAAATATAAATTGGTAATTACCAATCTCAGTACTAATAAGGTAATTACATCGGAATGCGAACTAGTGGGCGATTTCGGCATAACCACACCGGCTGCGAATACCCAGATCAACTTTAATATTCCTACTAATCCGACAAAAACATTTGCCTGGAGACCGGCAAAAAATGCCGGACGCTACCAGATGATCATGCGTTTCAATTATCTGGATGTTGATGTGGGAACCAACGATACAATCGCAAGACATATTGAATGGTTCTCGCCCATAGTAAAATCAGGAAATACAAGTGGTGGTGGTGATATTGAGATCAGGTTCACCAACGAAACATTTTTCAGTATGGTTGAAACCCAAATCCCGAAACTTGAAAATATTATCCGTTACCCCGTAAATGTCGAACTCATTTTTTATGTGGCAGCCACCGACCTAAGCACTTATATTGAAGTGAATGAACCATCTTCGAGCCTGGTTCAGGAAAGACCGGAATATACAAATATTGAAAATGGCCTTGGTGTTTTCAGCGCCCGCTATGATAAGACTAGTGTGCACCGTATCCATTTCCAAACCATTAACCGGCTAATGGAAATGGATGGCCATAATTTCCAGTGGGTTCCTTAATTGCCTCATAGTTTCTGACTAATTGTCATTCATTCCACTTTCATCTACGATCCGGAATTTTAAACACTTCCCTCATTTATTGACTCTGTAAAATCAGCTAAGCGACTGGTAATTAATTTGTTTTGACTAAAGCCATCCTTCGTAAAAGCAAGCTCGCACATATGAAATGCCAATGCGAATATTGCATAGGAGGCAGCTTGGCACAATCATTGACTTGGGTAACGAAACCTGAAAATATTTGTTAATCAGAAAAGATAATTTACTATGGGAAAAATAATCGGAATTGACCTCGGAACTACAAACTCCTGCGTTGCCGTAATGGAAGGCAGCGAACCAGTTGTGATACCTAACAGCGAAGGCCGTCGCACTACACCCTCAATCGTCGCTTTTACCGAAAACGGAGAAAGAAAAGTCGGAGATCCTGCCAAACGTCAGGCCATCACCAATGCAAAAAAAACCGTTTTTTCAATCAAAAGGATCATGGGCGAAACATTTGACAGGGTTCAGAAAGAAGTAAAGCGCGTACCTTACGTTATTGAAAAAGGTGACAATAATACGTCCCGCGTCCGCATTGATGACAGGCTTTATACGCCCCAGGAAATTTCCGCAATGGTGTTGCAGAAGATGAAAAAGACCGCTGAAGATTATTTGGGTCAAACAATAACTGAAGCAGTTATTACCGTGCCTGCATATTTCAGTGATTCGCAACGCCAGGCTACAAAAGAAGCCGGTGAAATTGCAGGGCTTACTGTTAAACGAATCATTAACGAACCTACAGCCGCTGCCCTTGCTTACGGCCTCGATAAAAAAAATAAAGATTTGAAAGTTGCCGTTTTTGACCTTGGAGGCGGAACATTTGATATTTCGATCCTCGAATTGGGCGATGGCGTATTTGAAGTAAAATCAACTAACGGCGATACTCACCTGGGGGGTGATGATTTCGACCAGAAAATAATTGACTGGCTTGCTGATGAGTTTCAAAAAGACGAAGGCATTGACCTTCGCCGCGATGCAATGGCTTTGCAGAGACTTAAAGAAGCCGCCGAAAAAGCGAAGATAGAATTATCAAGCTCAACTTCAACCGAAATCAACCTGCCCTACATTATGCCGGTTGACGGAATTCCCAAGCACCTTGTGAGAACGCTTTCCAGAGCTAAATTTGATCAGCTTACTGAAAGTCTTGTAAAGGCTACCATTGAACCATGCCGAAAAGCCATGAGCGATTCAGGCCTGAAAACATCAGATATTGACGAAGTGATCCTTGTTGGTGGTTCAACCCGAATTCCTTCAATTCAAAAGGTTGTGGAAGAATTCTTCGGCAAAGCCCCTTCAAAAGGTGTGAACCCCGACGAAGTAGTTGCCATTGGCGCTGCCATACAGGGTGGCGTTCTTACCGGCGAAGTGAAAGATGTACTGTTGCTCGACGTAACACCTTTATCGTTAGGTATTGAAACACTTGGCGGTGTAATGACCAAACTCATAGAATCAAACACAACGATTCCTACAAAAAAATCGGAAGTGTTTTCCACAGCCTCTGATAACCAGCCATCTGTTGAGATCCATGTGCTGCAAGGCGAGCGTCCGATGGCAAAAGATAACAAAAGCATCGGCAGGTTCCATCTCGATGGCATTCCACCGGCACAACGCGGTATACCTCAAATTGAAGTTACTTTTGATATTGATGCCAATGGTATTCTGAATGTTGGAGCCAAAGATAAAGGCACCGGGAAATCGCACCAGATAAGAATTGAAGCCACCAGCGGTCTCAGCGATGATGAAGTAAAACGTATGAAAACAGAAGCTGAAGCCAATGCTGAGTCTGACAAGAAACTCAAGGAAGAAGTGGACAAATTAAACAGCGCTGATGCCCTTGTGTTCCAAACAGAAAAACAACTCAAGGAATTCGGCGAGAAGCTTCCGGCAGAGAAAAAGCTACCGATTGAAGATGCGCTAAATAAGCTTAAGGAAGCGCATAAAAATCGAGACATTGCCGGAATAGATGCTTCAATGACTGAACTTAATGCTGCATGGCAGGCCGCAAGTGAAGAAATGTACAAGGCCACACAAGGTCAGGAGCAAGCACAAAATCAACCTGGTTCTGATCAGGGAGCTTCCGAACCCAAAAGCGGAAATGACGAAGTAACCGATGTTGACTTCGAAGAAGTCAAAAACTAATAAACTTAATTATCAAGTAAAGCCGTTCAGTAATAAGAACGGCTTTTTTTTTGCCCTGGCAAATACTGAATAACATAGCCATCTGGGCAGAGTTTTGTACTTTTGGATTCGAACCTGCAAAAACCATGAAGCATTATCTGATAGTTGTAATCGCGTTTCTGCTGAGCTTAATCGTAGCTGGGCAAACTGACAGCCAGCCTGTAAGAATTGAGCTGGAATCCAAGCCAAATACTGAGCCATTCATGCTCGTTCCTATGGCTGGGCATGGCCTGTTGTTAAGCCTTAAAACCAACGAATTTGAAGATCGAAATTCCCGAATATGGGGATTCGGGCATTATGACACTATTTTTGGTCTGCAATGGGAGTTTACCGTGCCTCTGCTTCGGTACCAGGAATACGCGGCTTCATTCCATAATGAGCAACAGGTTTCGTTGATGTTTTATGATTCCCGTGCATCGGCAGAATCCAACCTGCAAATCCTGACTATCAATACTGCATCAAAACAATATCATCTGGTTGACGGAAATATTGATAAACGCTTTGAACCATACCGCTTTACAAGGCAAGGCAATCATTGCTATGTTGGTGTGAACTCAAAGAATGCGTGCAAGGTTTACCGTATTGATATAAAATCAGGCGATTCAATTGAGCTTGAGCTAAATTCTGAGGGAGGTAACTTTATAGAGAACATCAATGTTAATGATAAAACACAGGAGATTATTGTTATAACAAGTTCCAGAAATGAGCGACGCCGCAATGCACTTTGTCTGCATCGCTTCAACAGTGAAGGAAATGAGCAATCATTCACGCAACTTATAAAAAATGACAGCCGGAAGATGATCACCTCTGCTGAATACGTTCCGCTGAATGAAGGTTCTTATATGGTATTGGGCAGTTTTACTTCACAACCTCAAAGGAGAGCTTCCGGTGTAACTGATGCAGAAGGAAGCCGTTCAACCGGCTTTTATAACGTGTTGGTTGGGTTGGATGGCAACAATCCACAAGTACAATTCCATAATTTCAGCGATCTTACCAATCTCGAAAATTACATTCGCGGAACCATTGCAGAACGAAGGCAGCGTTCGCTCAGGCGCTGGTTTCAACGCTCACAAGCAGCAAGTTTTGAACACTACCTTGTGATGCATGAAGTGTTAAAAGCAAATGATGCCTTTCTGCTGGCAGGTGAGGCTTTTACTCCTGACTTCCGCACGGTTACAACCATTGCTTATGATTATTATGGCAGACCGGTGCCCAGGAGCTATTCCGTGTTTGATGGCTACAGGTACAGCCATGGAGTAGTCGTGGCTTTTGACAGCCAGGGTCAGCTAAAATGGGACAATGGAATAGAAATGATCAACATCCGGACTTTTGATCTTTTTCCCAGGCTCGTTCTTCACAACGATGTGGATGGACTGGCTTTGGCTTATAATCATGAAGGTAAAATAGCGTGGAAACTGTTACAGGAAGACACCACGATAACCAACATTTCTTACGCAAATATTGAAACCAGTTATTCAAAAGACAGGGTAAACAGTGAACAAAGCAGTCGCCTGATTAAATGGTATGGGAATTATTTTCTGGCTTCGGGTTATCAGACCATCACCAACAATTATCTTCCTTCACAAAACAAAAGGAATGTTTTTTATGTGAATAAGATTGCGTTTGATTAGGCACGGTAATCTAACTAACCCACATGTTGCATTTTTTGTGATGCAGTGAGGCAGTGCTGCTGTGATACTGTAGGATTGGAGTGTTGGAGTGTTGGAGTAATGGAAGGGATCCAAGCCCCGAGGTACGAGGGGATTGAAGCCCTGTTGTTTATGATACAGTTTCGAGTGTCGGAGTCCCGATGTGCCATTTTAGATGGAGTAAGGGAATTACTCATTCAAAATTCCAGATTTAAGATTCGTAAATACAAGTAACTTATATTTTGGATTGAAATCTTAGACTTGGATTTTGGATTTTGGCTTTGGACTTTAATCCTTGAATGATTGCAGTAATAGAGTGATGCCAGCCCGAACGTGCCGCTTCGGTACGGGCGGGGAGCGTTGTATTTGATTGCCAACCCGTCCGAACGGTGTTCAGCCGGGCGGGCTGCCCATTCATCCCCGAAGGGCTTTTCTCTCAGGGGAGAAATATAGATTCTAGCTGAGCCAAAAGGGGAAAAGCAACTATTGTGCTTGCCTGAAAGCCTCAATTCCCTTGTCCAGGTGGTCGACAAACTGCCCAACATTTGTATTGTAACTATAGGGTTGAGCCAACTGGTTTTCCTGGTGGTCGAGCAAAACATAATACGGTTGGGAATTTACTCCATAGCGCTTTGCCTGAAAATCGCTCCATTTATTACCAATCGTTCTGATTCGCCTTTCCCTACCTCCAAAATCGGAAGTATATTGTTCTTCATCCGATAAGCGTGTTCGATCGTCAACATACAATGAAATGATCACATATTCATTTCGTAACCTCTGCAGCACTTGCGGATCGCTCCACACGGCTGCTTCCATTTTCCGGCAGTTAACGCAGCCATGACCCGTGAAGTCGAGAAATATGGGTTTGCCTACTTTGCGGGCGTATTCAAGGCCTTCGTCGTATTCAAGAAATTTAACCAGCCCATAAGCGCCTTCTTTGGTATGATAACCTTCAGGAAGCAGGCTGGTTTGATTTACTGCGCTGCCCTGCTCGCCTCCCGATGAACGGTTGACATCAAATACCTGTGTGGTAACCGGAGGAGCAAAAGAACTGATGCTTGTTAGAGGCGCTCCCCACATACCCGGAATTAAATAAGCCACAAAAGAGAAAACGATGATGACAAGAAAAATGCGTGGCACAGAAACATAAGGTAAATCGCTGTCGTGGTGGAATTTGATCTTTCCGAGCAGATAAAAGCCCATCAAGGTGAAAATAGCAATCCAGATCGCGAGGAAAACATCGCGGCTCATTAAATTCCACTGTGCAACTGAATCGGCAACGGTGAGGAATTTGAGTGAGAAAGCAAGCAACAAAAATGCCAGCACCACTTTTACTGAATTAAGCCAGCCTCCTGATTTTGGTATCGAACCCATCATTGAGGGGAAAATAGCCAGGAGTGTAAAAGGAATTGCAAGGGCTATTGAAAAACCTGTCATGCCAATCATAGGAGAGAGCATGCTGCCTGAAGTTGCTGCTTCAACCAGCAGCGTGCCAATGATTGGGCCGGTACATGAAAAGGAAACCAACACAAGAACCAGCGCCATCAGAAATACACCTACGAACCCACCGGTTTTTTCTGCCTTGTTATCAATGGCGTTCGTCCAGCTCGACGGCAATTGTAACTCAAATGCACCAAAAAATGCTGCCGCAAAAACGATAAGCAATACAAAGAAAAACAGGTTGAACCAGGGACTGGTTGACAATTGGTTCAGGCCATCGGATCCAAAAATCAATGAAACGCCCAGACCCAGGGTCACATAAATAATCACGATGGAAATACCGTAAATAACTGCATCTCTTCTACCTTTGGCCTTATTGCTTGTATTCCTGATAAAATAACTGACCGTCATTGGGATCATAGGAAAGACACATGGGGTTAACAATGCAAGCAAACCACCCAGCAAACCGGCAAAGAAAATATACCAAAGTCCTCTTTTATCAGTTGACTGATCTAATGGCATTTCTTCAGCGATCGTTATTGCAGTGGGTTGTGCTACTTCTATAGTTTCTTCCTTCAAAGTTTCAGTTGATTCTTCCCCACTATCAGGATTGGCCGGAGTAGTTTCATCAGCAATAAACGCTGGTACAGTTAATTCAAAATCAACGGCAGTAGGAGGAGTGCAATTATTGTTATCGCAGCTCATAAATTCTACATAGCCCGTGACCTTGAAAGCCTCGTTTGTGAGGGGTTTGATTTTTTGCCTGAAAACCGGTTCACCAAGAAAATACTTAATGTCCATTTTGAAGATCTCATCAAACTTCTCCTTTGCATTAGACTCAATCACCTTTCCAACGAGGGTAAAAGAAGCGTTTTCTTCAAAGGTAAAGCTTGTCGGAACCGGTCCGCCTTCAGGAAGATGCTGTGAGTATAGGTACCAGCCATCGTCAATGGTGGCAGTAAAAATAATTTCTGCCTCGTTCAGGCTGGTTCTGTTGGTTGAGAAGGACCATTTTACCGGCTCAAGAATTTGGGCAGCGCTTGATAAAGTTATGGCCACGAAAGTCGAGATTAAAAGCAGTCGGTTAAGCATGGGTTTCGAGTATTAATTATTTTGCAAAAATAGTTTTTATCCCTGAAATGATTGATAAATATACTTGTTTCAATGTAACCATTCAATCATAAATACGGTTTTTGTTGATTGCTTGATCCTGTTTTGCCCGGCAATGCGATAGCCTATGATCCAAAGTATCTGATCGCCGGCATCTGTAAGCAACCATATCTTCTCTTTATCACTTAATGACATCTTATTTGCGATAAAAAAGTCGCTCAGTTTCACATGACCTGACATGCCCAGGGGTTTAAACTTATCACCCTGCTTCCATTTTCGAATCATTAATGGGAATTTGATTGTATCAAAATCCAGGAAGGCCTTGTCAGGATCAGCAAAAGGATGAAAATCAATATTCCTTTCGATGGTCTTAAATTGCAAACAAATGGGATGAACTACCTCTATAGTATCACACTCAACAGTATAACCCGCTTTATCGTCGTCAATTTCATTCAATGATTGCAATATGAAGTTATCCCTGTCCTTGATCAGGCGATGGGTTTCTGACCTGAAGATTTTACCAGGCTGCGCGCTTGTTGCAAGGAAAATTTGCTGCGTTTGGCCGGTGGTGAACCCATATTCCTGCAGAATTTCATGCAGCAGCAATTCAGGGTGACTGCTCTCAAGCAAATTCTGAATAGAGATAATTGTCCCGGATTCCTCATTTCTGATTATGCCAGAACTCAAATGCCCGATTGCTTCCCTGTAGAATGCTTCTGCACTTGAAAGATGTTTCAGATTACTGGCCATCACTTTACGAAACGATGGCTGCAAATCTTCCAATAGTGGAATCAAATGATGCCGGATGCGATTTCGCAGATAATCTGACTTGAGGTTGCTTGAATCTTCTCTGAAGTCAAGCCGGTTTGATTTCACATACGCTTCAATTTCACTCCGATGAAAAGGCAGCAATGGCCGGATGAAAATGCCGGTTCTGACAGGGATACCTTTTAATCCGCCAATCCCTGAACCACGCAATAGGTTAATAAAAAATGTTTCGATCTGATCGTCGAGATGATGGGCGGTGGCTAGAAAATCATAATTGTTGCTGGCCGCAATCTTTTCGAACCATTCGTAGCGCAATTGCCTGGCTGCCATTTGTATTGAAATACTCTCTTTATCAGCAAAATCGCCGGTTGCAAAATGCACGGAATAAAATGGCAATTTGTATTGATCCGTAAGTTCTTTTACGAAGATTTCATCGCGGTCTGATTCATCGCCTCGCAATTTAAAATTTACATGTGCAACACCTATCGCCAGTTCCGCTTTGTTGAGCAGATGCAAAAGCGCAACCGAATCCATCCCACCACTCACTGCAACAAGAATCCGCGATTGCTTTACAATCTTAAGATCCTGGCTTAGGTGAAGTTTAAATTTTTCCCACATCAGGAACAAAAGTAAGACTTTTCAGCGATGCAGGATTGCAGGGTTTAGATATGTTTCAGATTTGCAGGCTTACTCAGAATTTAATTATAATCATCGTCCGGTTGCGCAATAAATGGATACTGTAAGGCAAAACAGTTGTTTGATCAATATAAATTATATCAAGGCTTCTAAGATTTGAGATGCTTTCAGGCACATCAAGTAAAGGACCGCTTCCTGCGATGTCAAGTTCATTCAGGTTACGCAGATTCCCGATTTCAAAGGGCAGAAATGTGAGAAAATTCCTGCCGATGTATAAATGGCGCAGGCGCTCGAGCTGTCCTATTTCGGGTGGGATTTCGTATAATTGGTTCTGACCGAGATACAGAAATTCAAGGTTTTTGAGCATGCCTATTTCTGGCGGAAGTTTTTCAATCCGGTTGTAGCTCAGATCAAGATAATCCAGGTTCGCCAACGAGCCTATTTCGGGTGGAAGGCTATCAATTTCATTGAATTTTAAAGATAAATGTTCAAGGTTTGTTAGTTGGCTTATTTCGGGCGGTATTGTCTTTAAGTTGTTGCTACTGACTACCAACTTCCGGAGTTTGCTGAGCTGGCCAATTTCAGGTGGCAGGCTGCTAATCTGATTTTTAAAAAGGATAAGTTCTTCAAGTTCAGTTAAGGTTGAAATTTCTGCCGGCAGCTCATTAAGACTGCCATAACTTAAATTGAGTTTGGTAACTCCTTTCGGGTTGGCCAATGCCTTTTCGAGCCTGCGGGTAGTGTTACATGACCCGAATATCATCATGGAAACCAAGGCCAGGTTAAATATGATGAATGGCTTTGTGAAAACCATGTGCAATAAATTTAAATTTCAATTGATCGATGTGTAAAGATACAATGGAATGCTAAGAAATGAAGAGCCCCGTCAGATTTATATAAACCTTCCGGGGCTTGAAAATATTGAATGAATAAAAAACTATTCGATCACTCTCTTGAATATCAGGCGGGTGATATAGATGCCTTTACCATCGGTATCGCCACTGTCGCTTTCAACTCCGCTGAGGGCAAATGCCAGGTCCCATCCTTCTTGAACAATCTCCATGATCTTTGATGTGATAATAGCATCATTTGAAGCAATATTCTGGAAATTGATACCAACACCGCTGTAAAAATTCAGTAAAGTAGTTTCTTCAAATTCCTGGATCTTGGCATCGCTCCTGCTCACTTCTTTTTGTTTACTGGTTTTGCCATCGGTTCTGGCCGTGGTTAAATCGCTTGCATTGATTTCCTGCTTGTTTTCAATGATACGTGATCTTCCAAGACCCATTGGAACGATTGACTCAACAATTGTTACGATTTTGTATTCATAACTTTGTGCAACTGCTGATACCGACATAATTGCCACTATCATGCTTAAGACCAACTTTTTCATAGTTTTAAAAATTAAGTTAATGTAATTGAGGTGATTAAATTTTAAGAGTCATCGTTCCGCGGTTAGTTAACCTTTACAACTTTTCCACTTCCAAAAATTGAGGTCGTGCTAACTTGTGGGTTTCCCTTGAAGAACACGCTGCCACTTCCATGAATTGAAGCATCGAGCGAGTTGCTTACAAAAATGTTGCCATTTCCTGAACCGAAGATATTAATCCTGACTTCGGCGGCAAAAAGATCAAATGCGTAAAAATTGCCTGAACCGTTTATGCTCACATGTTCGGTTTCAACCGATCCGCCTACTTCAATATTTCCTGATCCATGAATGCGTGAGGTGAGTTTTTCAGCCGATAACTCAGGGATTATCGTGGTTCCTGAGCCAAAAATATCAATGCTCAGATTATCCGTAACCAATGGCGTTATCATATGAATATCTGCGCTGCCCATAGAGGATATGAGGTTCAGATCAGGAACTTCAATGTCAATCTGCAGCTTCTCATACTTCCAGACATTCACATCGAAACTAATGACGAGAACATTATTTATTGTTCGCACATCAAGAATATCAAGAATATTCTCCTGGCCAAGGATTTCAACCCTGGTTTCTGATCCTTGCGATATTCTTACGAACGCATTTACATCTACCTGCACCCCATCAAAATATCCCATTTGATATGTGTCGCGAACCATCGGACCTTCGCCCTTAATTGAAGGCCAGGGTTCAAGTTTGTAACATCCGGATAAAAGCAGAGCGCTGAAGGTAAACAGGGCAAGTAACTGGTTGAATTGTGTTTTCATGATTTTACTGTTTAAAGATTTTGAAATGATTATGCAGCAAATGTAAATCCAGCCAATTATGTGCAAAAACAAAGTACTGTGAATGCCGGTTTTTAGGCTATGAAATGCCTGATGAAATCATTGAATGACGGGAGAGATTATGGTCAAGCCGTAAAAAAATAAGGCTAACAAAAAAGAGGCTGTCTCCAAACTTTTCGGATTGTCGGCTTTTGTCATTCTGAGCGCAGCGAAGAATCTAATATACAGTCAAATAGAGATCCTTCACTTCGTTCAGGATGACAAGATATGACCATTTGAGACAGCCTCGTCAAAGGATCTTATTTTAAGCGCGAAAGGGCAGAGATACCTGTTGAATAATTATTTCCCGTACAGATTTGCCCACTCAAACTTTTGACGGTTGCGCCAGTCGCCTTTGTGGTAAAGGTAGCTTGCAATCATAGGCAACACGGAGGTAGCCTCGGCGTAAACCATTTGTTCATACACGGTATCAACCTTTCCCCATGATGCTGCTTCTTTGAGTGTTGAACTAGAGCAAGCGCCATCACGGGAGTCGGCAACAGTAATCTGAACGGCATATTTATGCATGGGAACATCTTTTCCAAGAATTTCGGCACAAATAACTGTATCCTGAACAAAGTTTTTTGGAACCCCACCCCCAATCATAAACAAACCGGTTGTAGGAGCAGCCATTTTAATTTTGGTGAGTTCAAGGAAATCGGCTACTGAATCTATTGAAAGGTGTTTCCCGGGGTTGTCCCATTGGTGTTTTACCAAACCAAAACCCGCGCTGCTATCAGAGAAAGCCGGGCAGAAAATGGGCACTTTGTGTTCGTAAGCAACCTGGACCAATGAATCTTTCTTAACAGCTTTATCCGGATTATTCACGAGCCACCGGCCCATTTCATGAATAAATTCGCGTGAGCTGTATGGCCTTGGTTCAAGCTGGCTTGCAATTTCATATACTGTGTGATCGCAAGCCTGAAGTTCTTCCTCGTCTATCAGCGTGTCATAAATCCGGTCAATGTATAGTTCTCTAAGCACCTTGTCGTCGAGGTCGGAACTGCCTTTATAATGCCTGAACCCAAGGGCTTCGAAAAAGTCCATATCAACAATGCTTGCACCGGTAGCTACAATTGCATCAATCATATTGTTCCGGATCATGTCAACATAAATCTGCATGCAACCGCCCGCACTGGTACTGCCGGCCAGGGTGAGGATTATTGAACAATCCTTATCATTGATCATAAGATCAAAAATATCGGCAGCAGCGGCCGTATCGCGCGATGTGAACGACATTTCGCGCATTGCATTGATCATTGGGCTTGCATCGAAACTCTTGATGTCAATGTGTTTTACTGGATCTTTGAGGAGATCTGATTTTTTCATTTTATTCTTTATTGAAAATTATTGAATCTATATTTTGCGCCGGAATTATTTTTCCTGGCCCGGTATCTGGTCAATAAATTTATAAGTCAGCAGCTTATAAATCAGTTTTGATGCGAGAAAATCAGGAGCTTTTGTATTTGGGTTCGGAGCAAGTTCTGTCACATCAAAGCCTACGATATTGCTCCTTTCGCTAATGCGGCGTAAAATCTCAATTGCCTGATACCAAAGCAATCCACCTGGTTCGGGGGTGCCGGTTGATGGCATAATGGAAGGATCAAGGGCGTCAAGATCGAAAGTAATGTAAACATTGTTGGTGAGTATGCTTAGCATATCGTATTTCCAGGTTTCGTTGTCGTTGATATCGCGGGCATAGAAAATCCGACCCTGCTCAACGCCAAAACTTTCTTCAACGCTCATACTTCTGATACCGATCTGAACCACCGGGGCAAGTTCCTTTGCTCTCGCCATCACACAGGCATGATTGTTTTTCGAACCCATGTACTCATCGCGCAGGTCGGCGTGGGCGTCAATCTGTACAATGGTTAAATCTTCAAATTGTTCGGCATGAGCCTTTATGGCGCCAATACTTATTGAGTGCTCACCGCCAAGTGTGACAACAAATTTGTTCTTCTTAAGATGCTTTTTCACTTCTTTGTAAACTGACTGAACCATTTCGTCGGGATCATCAGTTACAGCAACCGGTTCGGCAGTATGAATGCCAAGCAAATGCACTTCGCTATCGGTTTCAATATCGTAAATTTCCATGTTGTTCGAAGCTTCAATAATGGCTTCGGGGCCGCGATCGGCGCCTTTGCCCCAGGTGCTGGTGGCATCAAACGGAACTGGGAGGATCACAATTTTTGATGATCCTAATGTTGAATATTTCTCGGGTAAATCGCCGAAGTTCATAGCTGTTGGTTTTGGTTTATACTTTTGGATATTCTTGGCAGAATGTGTTTTTCCCGCTCAGAAGCAAGGCGCAAAATTACAATAAATTGCAGATCAATAACCCAATATCTTGAGCATAGACTTATAACTCTGCTCCTTTCCAAACAGTTTTGTGGTGTATTCTCCCTCCTCATCAATGTCAATGATGATGTGCTTGGGTGCCGGGATAAGGCAATGCTGAACCCCGCCGTATCCTCCAATTGATTCCTGGTAGGCGCCGGTATGAAACAATCCAATGTACTGCGGATCGCCATTGGCAATTTTTGGAAGAAAGATTGCATTGGCATGGGCTTCAGAATTGTAATAGTCCTGGCTGTCGCAGGTAAGACCTCCAAGAAATACCCTTTCATATTCCTTGTCCCAGTTATTCACGGCAAGTAGAATAAAGCGCTGGTGAGCCGCCCATGTGTCGGGTAGCGTGGTCATGAAAGAGCTGTCAATCATGTTCCAGATTTCCCGGTCGTTCTGGCGTTTCTGGTCAATGATGGAATAAAGTACGGCGCCGCTTTCACCAACTGTAAACGAACCAAATTCAGTAAAAATATCCGGTTCAGCAACCCCGTTGCGATCGCAGGCAGCCTTGATCTGCGCTACTATTTCCTCAGCCATATATTCATAATCAAAAGTAAAGGAGAGGGAGTTTTTTATAGGAAAACCGCCGCCAATATTCAGGGAATCAAGTTCGGGGCAGATTTTTTTGAGATCGCAATATACATTTACGCATTTCTGCAACTCGTTCCAATAATATGCATTGTCGCGAATACCCGTGTTGATGAAGAAATGAAGCATCTTAAGCTCAAACTTCGGGTTGTTCTTTATTTTGGCTTCATAGAAAGGAACTATGTCATTATATCTGACGCCAAGCCTGGAAGTGTAAAATTCAAAACGAGGTTCTTCTTCTGCTGCAATCCGGATACCAAGTTTGCATTTCTTGGTCATCCCCTGGTCGTAGTGATCAATTTCGGCAAGGTTATCCAAAATCGGTATGGTGTTCACAAAATCATTTTCTACAAGGTTGATGATGTTTTCAATGTATTGCGGCCGTTTGAACCCGTTACAGATAATAAAATTATCCTTGGCAAACTTGCCTTCATCATGCAATTGCTCAAGAATGTTGATATCAAACGCTGAGGAGGTTTCAATATGCGCCTCATTTTTCAATGCTTCCTCGAGTATAAAAGAGAAATGGGAACTTTTTGTGCAGTAACAAAAGTGATATTCGCCCTCATAATCGGCTTTCGCAATAGCAACGTTGAACATTCGTTTTGCCTTTTGAATTTGCTTACTGATCCTGGGAAGATAAGTTAACTTCACGGGAGTGCCGTATTGCTTTATAATATCCATCATTGGGATATCGTTGAAGTAAAGCTCATCATCCACAACCTTGAATTCTTCAGTTGGGAAATCAAATGTTTGTTCAATAAGATCAATATATTTGTTTTTCATTAATGCTGGTTTTTCGTTGAAGTAATTTAAGTAAGGGGTGCAAAATTAATATAAACGCTTTAATTTGAAATCAAAATCTGATTTTAATTGTCCCGGGTTGGCAAAAAACCGATAAAGCAACTTATCTGGATTTGACAAAAAATATAAATTTGCCAATTACATAAAAATCAATAATACGATGAAACCGAGAATAATAATACCACTAATTGCTTTGACTCTTTTTGCATCCTGTCAAGGCAACCGATTAACATCCATCGAGAAAAGGCTGATCAATACTGGCCCTGCCGATAGCGCCATGTATGTTCTGAGTGTTTTTGACGCTGAAGATTCTCTTGTGCTCAGAAAAATATCCAATCCTGTAAAACAGCCGGACAACAAGCATTTGGAGATCTTAACCCAGCGAATGTTAATCACTGTGACCCATCCTGAAGTAGGTGGTGTGGGTATTGCTGCCCCGCAGGTAGGAATCAACCGCAGGATCATCTTGGTTCAGCGCTTCGACAAAGAAGATGAACCTTTTGAAGCTTACTTCAATCCTGTTATCCTTTCCAAATCAACAGAAACTGTCACCCACGACGAAGGTTGTTTGTCTATCCCCGGATGCCGCGGCCCGGTGGAACGTCCGGATATGATTGAAATTAAATACATTCACCCGGAAGGGAATGAAGTTATTGAAACCGTTCAGGGATTCACCGCCCGTATTTTCCAGCACGAGATTGACCACCTGGATGGCATTTTGTATACTGATTTACTGAAAGCGGATTCGTTATTGCGGAAGCTGGAATAATCATTTACTCATACTTCAACGCCTCCACCGGGTTGGCATTGGGCTTTATAAGACAGTCAATTGTCTGACCAGCCACCTGTCAGTTTTTTCTTTCGGGCAGGCTGGCGAGTTGAATTGTTCGATTAAATGCAAATCCGGACATTATTCCTACAAGGATTGCTAATCCACTTAAATGAATCGAAAGTGTCCATCAGTTCAGATATTTATCCAGACAATAGCTGGTTGAATATCTGAACTGATAAACATTGGCACAAAGCATTTGTGAATGGTAGAAATAAATACAGCCCTACATCTTAATAAGCTTCACAATGGCCTTATCATTCCCGTTAATGACCACTACCACGTAAATGCCATCAGGCTTTGCGGATAAATCAAAATGATGGTTATTTCCGCCTTCCAGCCTCATGTCCAATATCCTTTCTCCCATAATGGTGTATATCTGCACCGTGCTATTCTGCTGCTGATTGCTTCCCAGTAATTCCAGGGTAAACAGGCCCTTGCCGGGGTTTGGATAAACCCTGATTAGCTCCTGCTTATCGGTAAATACCATTTCATCCTCAAATTGCTCTGTTTCTATTTCAGCAGAAGCCATGGCCGGAGGCGGCAAACTACAGAAATCAGTATCTGAAATCCAGGCATGAAAATCAGCGCCATATTGGGCGTGAACATCTGGCAGCAGGGTTATTTTATTCCCGGCAACCATCCTGACAGTGCTTCCGCTTTCAAAAGTCAAATTCTGTGCGGTGATGGTTTGCAATGCCTCATAACATTCAATTTCTCCCGCTTGCACTGTGTGATCCACAACGAAGTTACTATCTGATAATACAGCCCCGGCCTGATTGATGGTGAGTTCAATATCAGTAAAGCCAACTGCCGAAAGTGTAATGATTCCGGTACGGCCCGACCAGGATGCATTGGTGTTGTATGAAACAGTGAGTATTCCATTGTTACTGCTACCCATAGGTTCCTCTGAAAGCCAGCTTACGTCCTCAGCAACCGTCCACGAAACATTTGAAGTGATGTTGAAGATAACCTCTCCGGCCAGTGCTAAAACCTGATGACTGAGTGGACTGGCAGAAAGTTCAGGATCGCCGGCCTGAACGTCAACATGTATTTCTTCTCCCGGGAAACCCAGGGTAAAAGCAAAGAGGGTTTCGTTATAAAAACCAGTACTAAGATTCTCGCTCTGGAAATTTATGACTACTGAACCGTTCGGCTCCAAAGACCCCTGACTGGGCGTTGCGGTGAGCCATTCGGGCAATTGTAGTGAATAATAAACCTCTTTTGAAGAAACATTACTTAAAGTTGAAATGAAGCTGACGGAATCCGCAGGATCAATTTCAAACGCAAAATTGTTAACACTCCAGTGTAATGGCCCCAGGTTCACGTAAAAAATAATTGAGTCAGGGACAGGTAAACTGTTACCGTAGAGATCTTCCAGTTCTGAAACCTTTGCCACCAGCGTTTGGTTTTCGGCAAAGTAAATCATGCCGGGTGGTATTGTAAACGTAATTCTAGTTGAGTCTTCAGTCAAAAGTATGCTTATCGGCAGATCCGTTTGAAGGTTGTCTATATTGTGCAAAGTACAGTTGCTCAGGTTCACGGTCCCTGGATTGAGCCGTTGATCGTATTTAAAGAATATTTCAACCCCGGGTTGAAGCATGTTGGCCGGCCCTGATGATGTTAGAATTGGAGGGGATTTGTCCACAAACCCGGTTTTTGAGGGCGAAATGGTCTGCTGGTTATTGGTACAATTTGCTACCGCACGTATCTGGTATTTCCCATCAGTATAATATTCCATATCCCAGGAATAGGTTGTGTAACCGTCACCCAACTCTTCTTTTTGGTAGGTCTCTTTGGTCACCCAACCTTCCCATCCTAACAATCCATAATACCGGTACTGCAATTCGACATTCAGGAATGAAGAGTTCGTCGTATCATAGCCTCCTATGATTATTTCCAGGGTGGTATTATCACCGTTCACCACCCAGTTTTGGTTGGGTTCTACAATGCTTACATAGGTGCATGCCGGAACAAAATGTGCATTGAGGATGGCAGTATCTGCAATTGAGGGATCTCCACATGTGGATGCCAGTTTCAAGGCAATACCAGTGAGTTCGTAAACATCAAAGTCGTTGTCTCTGACTAATTTGATGATTTTTGGAGTGCCTTGGCCATTCGTTAGCGAAATTTCTACGCCGTTGGATAGATTCTCACCATCCATCGTTACCACTGCGCCGTATGGATTTGTTTCACTCATTACGGACAGTATATATCCAAATTGATCAACAGTTGATCCCGTTCCACTTAGCTCCACTTCATAATTTGCTGTATCCCCTACGATTTCCTGTTTCAGGTAAACGGGCTGGTCAAATTCACAGCCCTGCCGTCGTTGGGTACCCGGCTCAAAGGGGCAGGATGACTTACCAGATATCAGGTCGAATACAGGTGTGCCATAAACCGGGTCCTCCTTAATATCAAACGTGAAAAGATCCCCCCCATTCTCATCCTGCAAAAAAAATCCCGTTGTAGTTGAAATAGCTCCGGTGTTTACCTGGGAGCCGCCATACTTCACGCTTGTGGTAACATATCGTTCAAACAATCCACCAGCACCATTAACTGTAAGTCCGAGGGCTTGGGTCACTTTCAGATCCAAAGCCACCTCGAAAGAAATTTCAGTCATACTCAGTATGTCGAAGGTTTGTGATTCTCCTATGGTATAACCTCCTCCACCGAAAGAGCGTGATCTTATAAATGTAGCACTGTCTTTTAGGGAATTATTTAGCGAGATGATATCTTCCCACATGTCAACTGACTCTTGGTCTCCGATCAACGCAAGTGATGGGATTACTTCATTTAGGATCTGGCTTTGGGAGTAAACATAGCTGGTATGAAAGCCATTAGGTACAAGGATGATATCTTGTGAGATGTTGATGGTATCATTAACAATCGCCAATACATCGGTGATACCATAAATAATATTGATTGCAGAACCAACAAACAGGTCGGCTCCCTCTCCGCTTTGGGTCTGGCTTGTCGCGTAACTCGTTGTAGTTGAAAAGGTATATTGATTTTCCACCAGGGAGTTTTGGCTTAGGCTTGTAGTATAACCAACGCCAATGTCGTTTGTAACATCAACATCAACCTCCGTACTTACTATAAATCCAATCTCAGTTTTAAAATCAACTCCCAATTTTGCTGTTGACATTTCTGAGTACTCTAAACCACGTGCCATACTGAAGCTAAACGATTGTGAAAATGTTTTACTCTGTTCCCAGATACTATAGCTATTATCCCCCGGCGGATCACGAATTATCCACAAAGGTATCTGGGGGGTGGTGGTGGTAAATGCCTGCCCCGCCCTGGGTTTGATGCCCAGCACATATACCCAGATATCATACTCAACAATTTCTCTGGCTTCCTGATCATACACATACTGGAATTGCAGCTTTTTCTGGTGGGGATTGCTGCCTCCTGCTATAATGTTGGGCATGCCGGCATAAAAAACATATTTTGTTGTATCGGATATAATGAGGTCTTTCCAGCCTTTCGCATCACTGATGCCGTCATACACTTGTAGGGTATCGCCCGGTGGTACAGGGCATGTGCCGTTCACATATGGGCGGTAAACATCAACAATAGCAGTATATTTATTGATCTGGTGCAAAACAGGTATGTCATCCAGGTAATAAACAATGGTATCCGATTCGTTGTCCGGCCATGAAACATTTATTACAGGCTCAGTAAGAAAAATGATGTCGTGCTTCAATGTGTCATTCTCTGACAGATCAACTTCAACAGCAGAATAGTTTAATGGAACCGTCGGGAAATCTTCTGTATAAAAATTCTCATCAATACTGAGTTGGTAGTTGCCCGGCGGCAGCTCGATGACGTAAAACCCGGCACTATCACCTATTAAGGGGAGCTCGATGGTCATGTCTGCCATACATTCCAAAACGTGATGAACATTAAGCTCAATTTTTTGAGCGGAGTCCAGTGTTAATGGTATTTCGCATGCACCACCAATAAAACCATGCAGGTGATGGGTGTATTCATCTTCAAAATTGATGTTTGCCAGGGGTGATGTTACATATATTGTTGTATCTGGCGGGTTAAAGGTATGTCCGGGTTTTGAAAGAGAGATGGTGTGATTGCCAATGGGTAAAGTCAATTGGTAAGCTCCCTCTTCATTGGTTGGGGTTGTGTTTATACCATTTACACTGATTATTACATCTTCAACCGGGCATTGCGTTCCCTGATAAAAAACAAATCCTGCAAAAGGGAATACTGATGTATTAATAAAATCAGGTACCGGATAAGTTACATTCTCGTTTTCAATGATAATATCGTCATAATATTCCGGGTCAAAATCATGCTCAATACCATCGGTCATGTGGTAAGGTGTTACAGTAAATCTAAAATCAGACCCAAAACCAACATTGGCTATATAATATCTCCCGTTCAGGTTGGTATTAGCATAAAATGAGATCGTATCCTCTAAGTTGCCCTGATAGAATTCTTCTCTGAATACGGTTATATTCACTCCTGAAACAGGGATTTCACCACCCGGAGCATACACATAGCCTTCAATATTACCGGATCCTTTTCCGTAACCACTTAAAAAAACTTCCTTTACGATAACTCCATCCGATACTACCTGTAAAGTAGATGCACGAGGCCCTGTTCCGGTTGGTTGAAAGTAGGGTAATACCGGAAAATAACCTTGCAAAGTACCTAAAATTGTATCATTGGCAGAATTAAGCTTAAAATCTGACGGATGACTTCCGGTGAAAACAAATTCAATATTGGTAAATTTATCAACCCGGTTCACGATGTTAAACCAACGATGTGTTGATGAAGTGTTTACATATTTCTCACCGAAATTGTGGTTATAGCAATCTGTATTATATTGTTCCGGTGGATTGTCGCAAGATATTTCATCATAAAAATAAAGCGCTGGTTCCTGGTGATAATGCTTTGCCCCCATATCCATCATCGACTGGTCGG
Organism: Bacteroidales bacterium; assembly: GCA_014860575.1. Classification (NCBI taxonomy): domain Bacteria; kingdom Pseudomonadati; phylum Bacteroidota; class Bacteroidia; order Bacteroidales; species Bacteroidales bacterium. Next base: position 178,248 of record JACZJK010000005.1, on the reverse strand, counting down.
GGTCGCGGTGGTTGGGGTTATTTATCCAATCAAGCGGATCACCGGTGTTAATACAGGGAGATTTGGTTGCATCATCTACGGGAAAATTTGTCCAGGTAAGGTTAAGATCTGCGTCAAGCTTAGGATTATCGGTAGTATTATTATTGGCTGCTGTTAATGTACCGCCGTTTGAAAGGGTAACATCATTCGATCCGTTTGCATAGCAGGAATAGTTCAGGGTGATGGTTGCACTATCCAGGTAAAACTGTTTACCGCTTTCAGCAGCGTTGTTCCAGACGATGCTGTTGTTTAGGGTTGGGAATGAAGATGCCTGACAGTAAATCCCGCCGCCTTTGTTTGATGCAGAATTTGATGAAAATGTGGCATTGGTGATGGTTGGAGAAGAAGAAGAATTAAAGATGCCGCCGCCGTATTGAGACGCGGAATTCAATGCAAATGTAGCATAGGTGATGGCCGGAGAAGAAGACCAATTGGACATCCCGCCGCCAACATCATGAGGAGGACTTCCATCTGCATGGCCCCCATTGATCGTAAACCCGTCTAACCTGGCAGCGCCGGTTAAATTAAGACCTTCCGGGTGGTAGAATACATGATAGCAGTTGTCGGTATGATCACCTACAATTCCGAGATCCCCGCTCAGGATGGTTTCATAAGCGCCACCCGGGCCAAAGTCGGTTCGCTGGCTGACGGAATCTTCCGTTCCTGCAAAGCCACCGTATATAGCCGCACCTTCGATCATGCGGAAGTGCTTGCCTCTTTCTCCAATACCCAAATCATAATCGTAACTTGGTGTGTAGGTTCCGGCTGCTACCCACACCTGGTCGCCGCCGACTGAAATATCCAGCGCCGACTGAATTGAGGTGAAGGCATCGTCCCAGCCTGATCCGTTATTGCTGCCAGCCGCATCGTGCTTTACATAATAAATGCCGTAGGGATCTGTTCCCGTGATCCATTCGTAAGCGCCCATATCAATGGTGGTACCCTGGATCCGGGTTTCACCGCGTATGTCGGTACTCGCGAAATTATAGTCGTTGTTTCCTGCATTCACACAGGGTGAGGTGGCGAATGGCCTCAGATCACTTGCAGGATTTACAAATTTCGGATCGTCGGTGATATTGTTGTTTGTGACTGTAAAAACAGCGGAGTTTACAGCAGTTGTATCCCCGGCGCCGTTGGCATAGCAGCAATAGTTCAGGGTGGTGCTTCCTCCGTCCATGTAGAGTTGACTGCCGGCGGAAGCCGTGTTTCCCCAAACAATGGAGTTGAAGAGGGAAGGAGAAGAATTTAAATTATAGATACCGCCGCCCTGGTTACCGGCTGCATTCATCGAGAATGTAACATTGGTGATTGACGGAGAAGACACATCATTATAGATACCGCCACCCGACTCAACCGCGGTGTTCAAAAGGAAGATCACATTGGTAAGGTACGGATCGGAATCACTGTTGAACATCCCGCCGCCGCTGGCAGCAGCATTCGACCTGAATGAAACATTGGTAATGGTGGGAGAACATGGCCCATCATTCATCATCCCGCCGCCGCGGCCATGGGAATCAACACCATCCGCGTTCCCTCCTGTGATGGTAAACCCGTCTAACATAGCAGCGCCGGTTAGATTCAAACCTTGCGGGTGGTAGAAAACATGGTAGCAGTTGTCGGTACTATCGCCTGCAATTCCGATATCCCCGCTCAGGATGGTCTCATTGTCGCCATTTATGCCGAAGTCGGTGCGCTGGCTGATGGAATCTTCAGTTCCTGCAAAACCGCCGTAAATAGCCACCCCTTCGATCATGCGAAAATGATAACCTCTTTCTCCAATACCCAAACCATAATCGTAATCCGGTTCATAGGTGCCGGCTGCCACCCATATCTGATCATCGGGAGCAGCGAGATCCAGCGCCGACTGGAAAGAGGTAAAGGCGTTGGCCCAGTTTGCCCCAGTGTTGCTGCCGGTAGCAGTGTCGTTAACATAAAAGATTTGGACAGCCGGATCCAGGCCCGATGTATATTCGTAGGCTCCCATATCAATGGTGTTGTCCTGGATGCGGGCTTCGCCACGGATGTCCACACTATCAACTAAAGTAAAATAGTCATTAAAGCCTGTATTCACACAGGGAGAGTTGCCGTGGATTCTGAAATCATCTGCGGGATCTACAAATTTCGGGTTGGTGGTGATGTTACTATTGGAATCAACAAAAGTACCACTCATTACATTCACATCTTCAGCGCCATTTGCAAAGCAGGAATAATTCATGGTTGTAGTTCCCCCCTCCAGGCAAAATTGCTGTCCATCTACCCCCTGTGTGGTTATATTTCCCCAGATGATGCAATTGTTGAAGGTAGGAGAAGCATAATAATTATAGATCCCGCCACCCAGGCTGTCTGCGTAATTCAATGAAAATGTAGCATTTATGATGGTTGGAGATGAAGAGCTATGATTACTCATTCCTCCGCCAATTGATGCGGAATTCAATGAAAATGTAGTATTTGTGATGGATGGAGAAGAATAAAAATTATGCATCCCACCGCCATTATCATAATCTGCAGAATTCAAAGAGAATGTAGCATTGGTGATGGTTGGAGAAGAATACCAATTATTAGACATCCCACCGCCAGAATAATCTGCGGAATTCAAAGAGAATGTAGCATTGGTGATGGTTGGAGAAGAAAAATTATTATACATCCCGCCGCCATGAAAATATGCGGAATTCAAAGAGAATGTAGCATTGGTGATGGTTGGAGAAGAAGCATCATTAAACATCCCGCCGCCGCGTAACGCAGAATTTGATGAAAATGTGGCATTGGTGATGGTTGGAGAAGAATTATAATTATGCATTCCGCCCCCATTGTTATGAGGATTACTTCCATTAGCATTCCCCTCTGTTATCGTAAACCCGTCTAATATAGCAACGCCCGTTAAGTTCAAACCCTCCGGGTGGTAGAAAATATGGTAGCAGTTGTCGGTAACCACACCCACGGTTCCGATATCCCCGCTCAGGAATGTCTCGTTGGCGCCTCCCATACCAAAGTCGGTGCGCTGGCTGATGGAATCTTCCATTCCTGCAAAGCCACCATAGATTTCCACACCTTCGATCATACGAAAGTGCTTACCTCTTTCTCCAATATCCAAACCATAATCGTAACTTGGGTAATAGGTTCCGGTTGCCACCCATATCTGGTCGCCGCTGGCGGCAATGTCCAGGGCCGACTGGAAGGAGGTAAATGCATTGGCCCAGTCTGTCCCTGTGTTGCTGCCAGTTGCACCAGCGCTTATATACACGGTATCCGTTGCCGCGTCTATACCCGCTGTCCATTCGTAAGCACCCATGTCGATGGTGTCACCCTGGATGCGGGCTTCGCCACGGATGTCATAAGTTTCAGAATTATAATCGTTGTTGCCTGTATTCACACAGGGCGAATTGCCATGGATTCTGAAATCATCTGCGGGATCAATGAATTTTGGGTTTTTGGTGATATTATTATTGGTTGCCGTAAAAGCACTGTTGATGGTAAAAACATCTCCCGTGCCGTTTGAATAGCAGGAATAATTCAGGGTGTTGATTGCATTTTCCAGGTAAAACTGCTTACCGCTCACGTCAGCGGTGTTGCCCCAGACGATGCAGTTGTTGAGCGTTACTGAAGAAAAAGCCTTGCTATACATTCCTCCGCCATAGGTGGCAGAATTCGACAGGAAAGTAGTATTGATAAGGGTGGGTGCAGAACCATCAATATACATCCCGCCCCCCCATCCTGAGAAATTTGACTGGAAGATAACATTGGTGAGGGTTGGGGAAGAATATTGATTTGAAAGCCCGCCGCCTTTTCCGGTCTCGGACCCGGAGCTGTTATTCGATTGAAATGTAACATTGGTGATGGTTGGAGAAGAATCAGAATTAAACATCCCGCCACCATCCTTACCGGAATTCAAAGAGAATGTAGCATTGGTGATGGTTGGAGAAGAATAATTATTATACATCCCGCCGCCTTTGAAATGAGGATAACTTCCATTAGCATTCCCCCCTGTGATGGTAAACCCGTCTAATATAACAGCGCTTGTTAAGTTCAAACCATACGGATGGTAGAATACATGGTAGCAGTTGTCTGTATTCACACCCACAGTTCCAATATCTCCGCTCAGGATGGTCTCGTTGGCACCTCCCACACCAAAGTCGGTTCGCTGGCTAACGGCGGTTTCGTTTCCGGCAAAGCCGCCATAGATTTCAACACCTTCGATCATGCGGAAGTGATAACCTCTTGCGGTATCCGGGGGTGCAATATTTAATCCGTAATCATAACTCGGCTTGTAGGTTCCGGCTGCCACCCATATTTGGTGGCCGCTTGTGGCCACATCCAGGGCCGACTGGAATGAGGTGAAGGCATCGGTCCAACTGGTTCCGTCGTTGCTGCCGGGTGCATCGTCGTTAACATAAAAGATCTGAACAGCCGGGTCCAGGCCCGCTGTCCATTCGTATGCGCCCATGTCTATTGTGTCGTTCTGGATGCGGGCCTCGCCGCGAATGTCATAAGTTTCGGAGTTATAGCCGTTGCTGCCTGCATCCACACAGGGAGAATTGCCGAGTATCCTGAAATCACTTGCCGGGTCAATGAAGTTTGGGTTTTTGGTGATAATATTATTGGTCGCCGTTAATGTACCGTTGTTTAACAATTTAACATCATTCGTTCCATTCGCATAGCAACAATAGTTCAGGGTGGTTGTTCCCCCATCCACGCATATCTGCTGACCATTAATCCCCGGGGTGGTTGTATTTCCCCAGATAATGCAGTTGTTGAAGGTGGCTGAACCATTACTCCAGATGTATATCCCGCCACCCCTTATGCCTGCGTTGTTCTTCGAGAATGTAGCGTTGGTAACGACAGGGTGGGAATAATCATAGCTATACAGAGCTCCGCCGTAGTTTGATGAATTGGATAAAAATACAGCATTGGTGATGGTTGGAGAAGAAGAAGAATAATTATACATCCCACCTCCATCAATTCCTGCGTAATTCATCCGGAATACAATGTTGGTAATGGTTGGTGAAGAATTATTATTGACCATCCCGCCACCACGTTCTAAGGAGTAATTCGACTGGAATATAGCACCGGTTATGGATTGATTTGAAGTACTCTGATTAAACAATCCGCCACAATTATTAGTTGCGTAATTCGACAGGAATGTAACATTGGTCAGGGTTGGTGCATTCTGATAAATCCACATCCCGCCTCCATACTTTGCGGCATTATTCAGGAATGTAACATTGGTGATTATCGGTGCTGAATTATAGCTATACATCCCACCCGCCCTGTCATGCGGACCGCTTACATTCGCATTGCCGCCTTTGATGGTAAACCCATCCAGCAAGGCAGTGTTTGTAAGTACATATCCGTCCGGATGATAGAATACATGGTAACAGTTTTCGCTGTTGTTTGTGATGGAAAGGGTGGCGCCCGAACCGGTTACCACGTCATTCCCGTTCAGGTCACCACTCAGGATGGTTTCGTTGGCGCCTCCCATACCAAAATCGGTTCGCTGGCTTACATCCGTTTCCGTTCCTGCAAAGCCGCCATAAATGGCCACACCTTCGATCATACAGAAGTGATAAAAACGGGGTTCATTTGTGAGACCATAAAAATAACTTGGATTGTAGGTACCGGCTGCCACCCACACCTGGTCGCCTTCTGCTGCAACATCCAGCGCCGACTGGAACGAGGTGTAGGCATTCGCCCAGCTTGTTCCGTTATTGGGGACACCGGCATCATCGTTAACATAAATAATTGAGCCACGACCAGATTCCCGTAGGAGGGTACTTGCAGGCTCCTGTGCCAGGATGCCGGCAGTCATTGCCAGCATGCTGAAGATAAGAAGTAAAAACTTTTTCATAACGTTCCTTTTCTTTGATTAATGATAGGTATATATCGTTTATTGGTAAATCGGACGAGTAAATGCGATTATTTTAAAACCGTGTTAAGTTTAGTAAACGATATGGCTGATTAAAAAGGAAGTCGCAGAAAAGGATGTAGCCAGGCGCATGTTTGTTTTGATCTCATTGCCTCATGTATGCGCCTGCTTTAAAAAGTAAGAGATGTAACCTCTATCTTAAGCCATCTTTGAAAGGAACGTAGTAAAGGAGTCTGCCAGTAAAATTTATTATGAGTTCCGCAAATATACAACCAAAAGAGGGCTTTTCTACATCAAAACGAAATCAGTAGCAGGCACTTAAAACCACCTGATTATTAATTGATTACTCTATTGTTCTTTGATTTTATTGTAATCGCCCCTACCTTTCGAAACTCTAGAAGGTAATCTTTCAGGCTAATTTTCCCGGCGTATTAACATCTAACACAGGCTGATTTATGAGGTTTTTGATGATACCTGAATCGTTAGAGTGCCAGGAAAACGGACTCAGTATGAGTAATAATCATCACCACTAAGAGCAAAAGTTCTATTTATTTTCAGAGCTCATTTACTCATACTTCAACGCCTCCACAGGGTTGGCATTGGCGGCTTTGAATGCAATGGAGCTCACGGTGATGATAGCGATAAGCAATGCAAGCAAACCTGCCATAATGAAACTCCACCACGGAATGGCAATCCGGAAAGCAAAATTGTTCAGCCAGTTATCCATTAGCAGATAAGCCACAGGCCATGCAATAATATTCGCCAGCAATACCCAGCGGGTAAACTCCTTCGATAGCATCATTACAATGCTGCCAACTGAAGCACCGTGCGCTTTACGAATTCCAATTTCCTTTGTCCGGTTCTCAGTGGTGAAAGCCGCCAGGCCGAGCAACCCCAGCGAAGCAACAAGTAAAGCAAGGATACTGAATATTGTATAAATGATTCTTGTTTGCTCATCATTTTTATAAAACTTCTCAAGTGAGCTATCCAACAAACTATATTCAAACGGTTGCCCTGATTCCATAGCAATCCATTGCTCTTCAAGATAAAGAATAGTTTCCTGGACACGGTTCTGCTGAACTCTGACTGACAGCCGATTGGCCCAGTTTCCTTCAGGAAGCAGGTAGAGCGCCATAGGCCGGATTGCGCGATGCAAAGATTCAAAATGAAAATCTTCAACCACCCCGATGATACGGTCAACAGAGTGCTCATCAGGGGGGGTTGCATGCCGTATGAGCCTATCCTTCTCAAAGTCATTGATCCCCAACCTGCGCATGGCAGTTTTATTAATTACTACTGCTGCAGAATCACTTGAGTAGCCACGCCTGAACCAGTACCCTTCCTCCATATGCATCCCAAGAGTTTCAATGAAATCATAATCAGCATACATTATCATTACAATGTTTACTTCATCCAGCGGACGGCCGGTTACACCCATACTGTTTGAGCTAAAATCATCGCCTGGTAAATCAATGGAATAGCTTGCATTTTTTATATCTGGATTTTGCAAAATATTGTTTTTAAAAACCGGCATCCCTTGTCCTAAACCATTTACACGTTTTACTACTATAACATTCTCCTTTTCGTAGCCCATGTTCTTATTTTGAATAAACTGCAACTGCTTGAAAATAATAAATGTAGCAATAAGTAAAACAATCGAAACGCTGTACTGAAACAATACAAGCAGGCTCCGGAACCGGCTTTTGGTCATGCCTTTTACCAATTGCCCCTTGATAACCTGCAGAGGATGAAAGGCTGAAAGATAGAATGCCGGGTAGCTGCCGGCGAGCAAACTTGTTATTACAATAAAACCGGGAATAATCAGTATTATGTAACACTCATGCTGAATGTTAAGAGAAAGTTGTTTCTGGGCAATCTGATTAAAAAACGGAAGACTGATTTCTATCAGCAACATGGCAATGATCATGGCCAGGGTACAATACAAAAAGGCTTCCATGAGAAATTGCCTGATCAGATGGCTGCGGTTGGAGCCCAATACCTTGCGAACACCAACTTCCTTTGCCCTGTTTGCTGAACGGGCCGTGGATAAGTTCATGAAGTTGATACAAGCAATCAATAAAATAAAAAGTGCAATGAGCGCAAACAGGTAAACATATGTGATGCTTCCATTTGCTTCGTACTCACCATCAAGTTTTGAGCGCAGATGAATATCACGAATAGATTGTAAATCATAGCCGTAGCTTTGCCCCGACTCAGCAAACTCTTCCAGGGTTATGCCCATGAACTGCCTCAACTGCTCTCCAATCTGATTATACAGAAAAGGATTAAGCTTTTCGCTTATTGTTGTGAGGCTGGCGTTTTCTTTTAGCTGGATGTATGTTTGCGCGCTTTGATTAAACCAGCTGGGATTGGCATACCATGGCAGCGTGGTGAATGAAGCAAGCACATTGAATTTAAAATGTGAGTTCCCGGGTACATCCCTGACAATACCTCTTACAATGTAATTAAACCTGTTGTCCTCAACAATTGTTTTTCCTATTGGGTCTTCATCGCCGAAATACCGTCTGGCAGTTGATTCGGTAAGCACAATGTTGCCCGGTTCTGATAATACTTTTGTGGGATCGCCGGCAATTAGTGTAAAACTGAATATTTCGAAAAAACTTGAATCTGCATAGAAAAAACGGTCTTCAATAAAGGTTTTATCATTATTGACCCGAACTGAGCGCTGTGGCCGTAGCATTAGTCTGGTAATATTTTCGATTTCGGGAAAGTCATCAATCATCGCTTTTGCCAATGGTGCGGGTGTATAGGTACTATTGAATTCGTTGCTGCCAAAAACACCATGAACAGTGATCCGGTAAATCCGGTCGGCTTTTTTATGAAATTTATCGTAACTAAGTTCATCAACAATAAAAAGCAAAATGATGATACAGGCTGCCAGGCCAATAGCCAATCCTGCTATATTGATAAATGAGAAGCCCTTATGGCGAAGCATGCTGCGGAGAGAAGTAAGGATGAAGTTTTTGAGCATTGTTTATGTTTGTGATGCAGTGATACAGTGATGCAGTATCGGAACCTGAAACTTTGAACTTTGAACCCGGAACAGTTACAATTGCAATTTCCTGTGTTTCAAATAACAACCTGTGCAGTGTTGACTGCCTTGATGTTTTCATTGATGATTTGTCCGTCGAACAAGCGAATGATCCGATTGCTGTATCCTGCATCACGCTGCGAGTGGGTTACCATAATAATGGTGGTGCCACTTTGGTTTAGATCCGAAAGCAGGTTCATCACTTCTTCACCATGTGCTGAATCAAGGTTACCTGTTGGCTCATCGGCAAGGATCAAATGGGGTTTTGCGATAACGGCCCGGCATACGGCTACCCGTTGCTGCTGACCTCCGGAAAGCTGAAGAGGAAAATGCTTTTTTCGATGCGAAATCTGCATTTGTTCCAACACTTCTTCAACCCGCTTTCTGCGCTCAGCGCCGTTATAGCCAAGGTAAATCAACGGAAGTTCAATATTTTCAAATACATTGAGTTCGTCAATCAGATTAAAGTTCTGAAATACGAAACCAATATTCTGTTTGCGCAGGTTGGCGCGCTGCTTTTCTGAGAACCCGGCTACTTCCTTGTCAAGGAAATAATATTCGCCAGAAGACGGATTATCAAGTAAGCCCAACAGGTTTAGTAAGGTAGATTTACCGCAGCCTGAAGGCCCCATGATAGCAACAAATTCCCCCTGTTTCACCTCAAAAGATACACTGTTGAGCGCTGTTGTTTCAATTTCATCGGTTCTGAAGATTTTTGTTAGGTTGACTGTTCTGATCATTTTCGTAAAGTATTAAATTATTCTGTGATGCAGTGATGCGGTTCAATTGTGATGCAGTGATGCAGTAATGCCATGATACAGTAGGATTGGAGTAATGGAGTGATGGAGTAATGGAGTGGTGGATCTTGGAACATTGAACTTTGGATTTTGAGATTTGGATTTTGAGATTTGAATTTTAGGCTTTGGATTTGGGACTTGGGATTTGGAATTTGGTACTTGGTTTCTGGGTCTTGGCTACTCCCGAAACACCAGCCTGTCCTTTCCTCCAAATGCATCGTATGAAGAAACTATCACCTTCTCTCCCGGTACTAAGCCTTCCAGGACTTCGTATGAGTTTATATTCTGGCGGCCAATGCGAATTGTCCTTTTCAAAGCAAATTCTCCGCTGGGATCAAGTACATAAATCCAGTTGCCACCTGTTTCCTGGTAAAACCCGCCACGGCGTATGGTTGTGGCCATAGTCGTCCCGCTGAATTTCAGGCGCAGTTGAAGTGTTTGCCCTCTTTTCACACCTTCAGGTACATCAGCGGTAAAAAGCAGATCCACTTCAAATGCCCCGCCCTGAACGTTTGTATAAATTTTTTGAATTTCAAGCTGGTAGTTGCTTCCTGCATAGTCGAACTCAGCTTCCTGCCCGATGAAGGTGCGGTTGATATAGCGCTCATCAATACGGGCCCGTAGTTTGAACCCTTCCAGCACATCAATATGTCCAAGGGTTTGACCCGCGGTTTTGGTTTCTCCTATTTCAACGGCAAAACTTGTGAGCCTGCCCGAAACCGGCGCTTTAATACAGAGATGGTCGAGGTTTTCGCGCAACATGGAAAGGTTCATATTCATCCGGTTGAGCGAGGCACTTATTTGCGATAGTTGATTAACCGTGTAAACCGAATCGTGGCGCTGGGTTCGCAAGGCAATATCATATTGGCCAGCCAGGTAATTATAATCACGTTCGGCGTCTTCAAACTCCTGCTGCGAAATCAGCTTATCTTTAAAGAACTGTTTTTTACGTTCAAAATCAATCCTGGTTTTATCAATCTGGTAGTTGATATCAAGAATCTGCTTTTCAAGTGCAAACTTGCGTTGCTCCATGTTCAACCTGGTGTTCTGAAGGTTATTGATAACCTCGTACATTTGGGTTTCCCGGTTGATATAATCAAGTTCCATATTAGGATTGGACAGCCGCAATATTGAATCGCCGGCTTTCAGAACCATGCCATCCGTTACATAAATAGCCTCAACACGGCCTCCCTGAACCGCGTCAATAAATATGGTTCGTATCGGCTGGACAACTCCATCAACCGGAATAAATTCCTGGAAAGGCTCCTGCCTGACTTCGGCAATGGTTAGCCTGGCAGAATCGATATATAAACGGGAACTGGAATCGCGTAGGAAAATCAGGTAAACTAAAAAAAAACCAAATGCAGCAATGCTTGCATAAATCACAATTTTTTTCGTGGTAAACCTTTTCTTTTCAATTGTTCTGTCCATGGAATAATGGTTTTCTCCGGATTGTTTCCAATACCGTGCCAATCAATACAACATGCTGGTTATCAATTTTAAAATCGCATAAGCATGAATAATCATAAAAGAAAAGTGTTCGCTATCGTGCATAGCTTTGTACAGAGACGTACAAGATAGAAGACCCAAGTTCCAAATTCAAAATTCAAAGTCCCAAGGGAAAATACCTTTGGGCGTGGAGCATGGGGCGTGGGGCTTGGAGCTTGGGCTTTAGGCATTAATTCATAACAAACTCCATCGCCTGAACCTGGGTCTCATAGTACTCAATACCCTTTTCAGTAGCGATGCCGCGGAGGAAGTTATCAATCATTACATCAAAAACAATGTTGAATGAAAAAGTATCGGGTGGGAAAAGCAAGGGGTTATGAAGGTCAATCAGGCGGCTGATATAAAGGCGTGAAAGGAGTTCCGTGCTGAGGTCGCTACGGTAATAACCCTGACGGATGCCGTGTTCAAGATTGTTCTTGATCTTTGTAAAAACGTACTGTGTTCTGAGTTCAAGGTGTTGTTGATAGATATCAGGGAAAAACCTGTGAAGATCAAGGCTGATGGTGAGGGTGATGTCTTTGAACTGCTCGCTGATTTCCCGTCCGACCGATAGCAACAGGTCAATTGCATTTTCACCGTTATACGGGTACTTCTCAAATATTTCCTGTAGATTTTTCCTTTCCAGATCCAAAATCATTACCACCAATTCCGTTTCATTGTTCACGTGGGCATACAATGTTTGAACCGGGATTTTGAGTTCCCGGCAGATTTCTTTGATGGTGAGGTTTTTGATTCCGCGGCGGATAGAGAGTTCACGGATATCGTGGAGGATGGATTTGAGGTTGCTGTCCATAAGATTTTTTAAGAAAGCGGGTTGCAATAATCGTGCAAAAGTATTAAAATTCAACATATTCAAAAATATTGACAGATTTTAAGTTCTGACAGCTAAACAGTTTTGAACCCAAAAGATGATCTAATTTGATAAAATCTTGAATACAGTCATCATTTTTATCTACTTTTAGCCCTCGTTTGCGATCCAAATAAGCAAAGTCTATGAAGAAGATAGCACTGCACTGGCAGATACTCATTGCACTGATCCTGGCTGTTTTATACGGAATTTATTTTGCTGATCATATTTACCTGGTTGAATGGATGGGGGAAATTTTCCTGCGGGCATTAAAAATGATAATTATTCCATTGGTTCTTAGTTCAATAATTTCGGGGGTCACAAATATTGGAAGCGCGGAAAGCCTTGGCAGGCTGGGTGCAAAAACCATTGTATATTATCTCTCCACCAGCACACTTGCCATCCTCACCGGATTGACCCTGGTGAATATTTTTAAACCAGGCGTTGGTGCTGATCTGAACCTAAGCAGTCATATTGATCTGGGGGTAAGCGCTGATTCACTTGGGACAACGTTGATCAAAATAATCCCCGAAAATATTTTCAATTCCTTTTCAGATAACTCCCAAATGCTCTCGGTAATTCTGTTTGCCTTACTTTTTGGCTTTTTTATTATCAGAACCCCGGGCAGATCCGGAGAACTTCTAACGGATTTCTTTAACGCGGTTTTCCAGGTTATGATGAAGCTTACTTTCTTCATAATTAAGTTTACGCCAATTGGTATTTTTGGATTGGTTGCTGCCAAGGTTGCTGAGCAGGATAATCTTTTAGCCCTGATGCAGAGCATGGGGTTGTACATGTTGGTGGTAATTCTGGCACTTGCCATCCATGCTGGCTTTACCTTACCCCTTCTTCTAAGGATTTTTGGTAAAATAAATCCGCTCAAGCATTTCAATGCCATGCGAACACCACTTATCACAGCTTTTTCCACTTCTTCCTCCAGCGCCACCCTGCCCCTGACCATGCATGCGGTTGAAAACAACGCCGGGGTTTCAAATAAGATAAGCAGTTTTACTTTGCCGCTGGGAGCAACCGTCAATATGGACGGAACAGCGCTTTATGAATGCGTGGCAGTCATGTTCATAGCGCAAGCCTATGGCGTGGAATTGAGTTTTGTTCAACAAATGATTGTTGTAGTAACAGCTTTGCTTGCCTCAATTGGAGCAGCAGGAATTCCTATGGCCGGTTTGGTGATGATTACGATTGTCCTCACTGCTGTTGGGCTCCCACTCGAAGGTGTTGGTCTGATCCTTGCCGTTGATAGAATCCTGGATATGTTCCGTACATCAGTAAACGTGTGGAGCGACAGTTGTGGAGCCACCATTATTGCAAAAACGGAAGGAGAAGAACTTAAAGTTTAGATTGTGATGCAGTGATGCAGTAATATTGTATGATTGTATTACTGCATCACTGTAACACTGTATCACAATAAAAAATGGCAAATAAAAGCAAAGGCATGCGTATCGGAATCCTCACAGCCGGGGGGGATTGTCCAGGATTGAATGCGGCCATCAGAGGCGTTGGCAAAACAGCCATTACCGAGTACGGAATGACGGTTTTCGGGTTTTCATCGGGCTTTACCGGGATCATCAAGAATGAATACATCGAGTTGTTTGAAAAAGATCTTTCGGGAATTCTTACGATTGGGGGAACCATCCTGGGTACGTCGCGTGAGAAGCCTTTCAAAAAAACCGGCGACGGAATCAAGGGAGAAAAGGTTGAACTAATTTTAAAAAATTACAAAGCATTACAACTTGATGCACTGGTTTGCATTGGTGGCAATGGTTCGCAACGTACTGCCAGTCAACTGGCTGAAACCGGTCTCAATATTATCGGTATTCCAAAAACCATTGACAATGATGTATGGGGTACTGATTATTCCTTTGGCTTTGATTCGGCACTATGGATTGATACCGAAGCTATTGACCGCCTGCACACAACTGCGAATTCCCACAAACGCATAATGGTAATCGAAGTAATGGGGCATCATGCCGGATGGCTTGCACTTTACAGCGGAATTGCGGGCGGCGGCGATGTGATCCTGATCCCGGAAATCAACTACGACGAAAAAGTTATTTGTGCATACCTGCAAAAAAGGGTCAGACAAAAAAAGCCCTATTCGATTGTTGTAGTGGCCGAAGGAATCTCTAAACCCAAAAACTCAACAGCAGCGCATTACATCGCAGAAATGATCAAAATGCGAACCGGGCTCGAAACCCGGGAAACGATTCTTGGCTATATACAACGCGGTGGAAGCCCTTCGCCGGTTGACCGCCTACTGGCAACCCAATATGGCGCCTATGCAGTTGAACTTATTGCCGAGCGCAAATTCGGTTTAATGGTTGCCAAACACGGCGAGACAATGACTTCGGTAAAATTATCAGAGGCCGGAAATCAGATCAAGTTAGTTCCCACAAATCATTCGTTGATTAAAAAAGCCAGAAGTATGGATATTTGCTTTGGGGATAAATAAACGAAAATGTCAATAACCGCCAACACAGCCTTAAACCTGCCACTTTCCTCCTGGCTCCCGATAACGCGCGATGAAATTGAACAGCATGGATGGGAACAACCGGATGTAATCATCGTAAGCGGAGATGCCTATGTTGATCACCCTTCTTTCGGGCCGTCGGTAATTGGCCGTGTAATCGAAGCTCAAGGTTTTCGTGTGGCTCTATTGCCCCAACCCAACTGGCGCGACGACTTGCGTGATTTCAAAAAACTTGGGACTCCACGCTTGTTCTTTGGTGTTTCGGCAGGTAACATGGATTCAATGGTGAACCATTACACTGCTGCCAAACGCCTGCGCTCTGATGATGCATACACTCCCGGTGGCAAGGCCGGATTCCGCCCTGACAATGCTTCATTGATCTACACCCGGATTCTAAAAAAACTTTTTCCTGATGTTCCGCTTGTACTCGGTGGTGTGGAGGCATCCATGCGGCGGCTTACCTATTACGATTATTGGGCCGACAAAGTCAAACCTTCCCTGCTGATTGAAAGTGAAGCTGATCTGTTGATTTATGGAATGGCGGAGCAATCCATAAAATTGTTACTCGAAAGGTGCTCACAAGGTGAAAATTTTAAACAAATTACGAACCTTGAGCAATCGGTGTTTTTAGTAGTATCTAAATCCCTGATACCAAAAGCTGATGAATGGGAAACACTTGTACTTCCATCGCATGAGGCATTGGTAAAGGATAAATTCCTTTTTGCCAAAACCTTCCGGCTTTGGGAAGAAGAGCATAACCGCACAAACCCGGCAAGGATCATACAGGAAAACAAGGAAGGCTGGCTGGTAATAAATCCCCCATCCTTGATTAGTACCGAAAAGGAGCTTGACGATATCTACAATTTGCCATTTACCAGGTTCCCCCATCCGAAATACAAAAAACGTGGTCCGATCCCGGCCTATGAAATGATCAGGCATTCCATAACAATGCATCGCGGTTGCTTTGGAGGCTGCAGTTTTTGCGCCATCTCAGCGCATCAGGGAAAGTTTATCAGCAGCCGCTCGCAGGATTCTATCTTGCGTGAAGTGGATCAGATAACCGTTATGCCCGACTTCAAAGGCCATGTTACTGACCTTGGCGGGCCAACCGCCAATATGTACCGGATGACAGCCATTGATTTCGGGAAATGTAAAAAATGCAGACGGGCATCTTGCATCTACCCAAATATATGCCCTAACATCAATACCGACCATAATCCCCTTATCGAACTCTACCGCAAGGTGCGCTCAAATCCTGCAATCAAAAAAGTTACCATCGGTTCCGGCGTCCGATATGATTTGTTCATGGGCCAAAACCCGGATGTTTCGAACACAAGAGGGCACAGAAAATACTTCAAAGAACTTGTAACACACCATGTTTCAGGCCGACTGAAAGTTGCACCTGAACACACATCAGGCAAGGTGCTTAAATATATGCGCAAGCCTGGATTTGAGCAATTTGAACAGTTAAAAAAGGACTTTGATAAGATTTGTTTACAAAACAATCTGAACCAACAACTGATCCCTTATTTTATTTCGTCTCATCCGGGATCGGAACAAAAGGATATGGCTAATCTGGCTGCAAAAACGCGAAACCTTGGATTTCGATTGGAGCAGGTTCAGGATTTTACACCAACTCCGGGAACCCTGGCAACTGCAATGTTTTACACCGGCCTAGATCCTTATACCTTGAAACCCGTTCACGTTGCAAGAACGATGCAGGAAAAAACATCTCAACGAAATTATTTCTTCACGAACCAACCACACAGTCAAACTGCCAGGATACCTGGTAATAAAAGTAATAAACGAAATATACGCTGATGCTTTGAGGCTTTAATTAGAATGTGGTTTTAAAACGATCATTCCTGTTCCCGGAGTGGGATTACCAATACCGGGCAGAAAGCCTTGGAAACTACTCCTTCACTTGTACTTCCCATGAAGGTCTTGTAGAAAAATCCATGATCTTCCTTGCCGATGATGATCATATCGGCTTCAATTTCCTCCGCTTTTTCAATGATAGATGAGATGGGTGAGCCAAGCAGCAGTTCAGCATACGCCTCAACACCCCGTGATTGAACTTGCCGGGCCATGGCTTCCAGTTCTGAACGTTCCCTTTGTAATTCATCTTCCCGTTGAGCACGCATGGAAGGTGGTTCAACTTCATACCCAACAAAAAAAGGATTTGGATCGGCTACATGAACCAGCCACAACTTCGCTTTCAGTGCTATGGCTATTTCAATTGAATTGGCAAGAACATCGGGAGCGAGATCAGAGAAATTAATGGCAACCAGAATATTTTTCATAGCATGCTCAGGATTTGGGTTCCTGCAAAGTTACTACATTGAAATGCTTAAGTCAATGCAGCAAGAGCGGATGCTATGAGCACCGCAAACTATTCTGAAATCAATATTTTCTGGCTTAACACATAATCTGCAGCAATGGCCCTGATCATATAGATTCCTGCCGGAAAATCCAAAGGTACAACCCTGACTGTTGCATTACCATCAAAAGAATTTGAATAACAAAGCCTGCCATGCATATCGTATAATTCTATTGATTGTATGTGGTTAACCTGGTCTGTTACGCTCACATAAAGCCTGTCCCTGGCTGGAACCGGGTAAACAGCAATAGAACCTTCCGGGAAATTTGTTCGTGTGCTGTTCACCTGGCAAACTACCGGGTGGATAGCATTGGAAATCATCAAACCCCAGGATTGATCGGAGGAATAAGCATGCCATGTTTGATTTTCCCACTGTTCCCAGCCTTTGTTTGCAGGAGATTCAGGGCTGGTATCAGTCCATAATGCCAGCGTATCACTGGTTGTGGGCAATACTACGCCGATATAAAATTTGTTGGAAACGCTCACAGGTTCAAAAAACTCGACCCAGGTTGCAACGTCATCAGCCACATCATCAATGATAGTGGAAAGGGGAATATCTCTGGAAGCAATAATTGAGCCTGGTGTACCATTGGTTCCAGCATCATTCCAAATCGCGATCTCAACATCGGGATTTGTGCCAGAAATATCTTCCGCAATAGCGAAATCAACAAACACTCCACTTACCAATGAGGAATAGCCCGGCTCAAAAACGTTTGCCTTGGCACGATCTCCATAAGAATTGGTTCCTGATACATACCCTTTTTGGGGGGATTGAAGCGGATAATATGTATAGGTTCCGGAAAATGGAAAATCGAGGGTATCGCAAGCACCTGGTTCCGCATTTACCCGAATATATTCTTCTTTTTCGAGGGTGTAATGACTCACACTATCAGCTACGGTCAATGAAACACTATACAGGCCGGGCTCTGTGTAGGTATGTCCGGGATTCTGCTCATCGCTCGTTTGCCCGTCTCCAAACGACCAGTTCCAGGATTGCACTTCTCCGGTTGATTGATCAGTGAAAGAAACTGTTAAAGGCGCGTACCCTGAACGAACATCAGCGCTGAAAGCAGCAACTATGCCATCCGCTTCCGGCAAATTATTGTTATGATTCATATTGAATGCCGCGCGTGCAGGTGCTTTCGCTTCAGGAGTTTGTGAAAATGAAACAAGGAAGGGTGAGGCGATTAATGAAAGCAGCAACAGTAAAGTAAAAGTTCTCATATATTTGCAATTTAAGCGTTAATTGAATTGAACTGTTCCAACTAGAGCTTACTGATCAACCAAAAATCATGCCTTGATAGTTCTACAACCGGGTCAAATCAACTCTTCACGAGTCATCATTAAAAACACATTACCATGAGTTACCATTTTAGCACAAAACTTAACAATCTTTCTTTCGATGAAGCAATCATCAGGGTTTCCGAAGAACTTAAGAAAGAAGGCTTTGGCATTCTTACACAAATTGATGTGAAAGAAACCCTGAAAAATAAAATTGATGTGGATTTCAGGAAATATAAAATTCTGGGTGCATGTAACCCGGGTCTTGCTCACAAGGCTTTGCTAACCGAAGGCAGGATTGGGGTGTTTCTTCCATGCAATGTTGTTGTTCAGGAACACGAAAACGGCGAAATTGAAATCTCGGCTGTTGACCCGGTGTCATCCATGATCTCAGTTGGAAACAATGACCTGGAATGTATTGCCGGAGAGGTTCAAAAGAAGATGATACGGGTTATTGAAGCCCTGAAGTAAGCACAATGTTTTGTTAACAACTTTTCTGCATTTTCGCAGTAACCATTGGCTCAATACACGTATCTTGAATGCCTGTTTTAATGAAATTGCTAATTCAAGTTTATGGCTCATTTTAAGTTGAAAACCAAAGTGCTGAAGCAAACGCTTGCACAAATGAAGGTGTCGTTAAAAAGCACCGCGTATGATAAGAGGACCGTTTATTGCGAAATCACCATCACTGATGGGAATATCACTTTCACTTGCCCGGGCGTTACCTATTCCATCAGCGCTGAAACTTCCGGTTCGGCAAAAGCAGCACTCCCTTATCTTTATCTTGTCAACGTTATAAAAGATCACAAAGATGTCGAAATTCAAGCTGAAGTTACTGACGGTTGGCTTGCAATTGCGGGTATAAAAGTGGCAGCTAAAACATCCTTCTTCGCGGATGATAGCATTCTGCGATCCGTGAACCTGCCTTTGAACTATAATGATGCTGATCTATTAAGGATGGCTGACAATGGTTTTACATCCGAAGAATTAAATTTTAACAGGCTGGAAACCAAAATTCAGGAAGCAGAAACCAAGCTCGAGGCAAACATTCTAAAAGCGCACAGGGCACTTAAAGTCTATGGGATTACTGTTGAGGAAATCAGGAAAATGGTTGAAAACAAGGTAAAACAGCGGGTAGAAAATCTGATTTATAAGTAATCAGTAGAATCATTGGCAGCACTTCACTTACCTGCCGTATTTACAAAAACAAAGAGGGCAGTTCCAATGCGCTGCCCCCCGCTAAGCGGCAATTGCATTGCCGCTTGGGACATTGGATAATTTGCAATTATCCAACTCCGTTAAACAATAATTGCATTTCCAGTTAAAGCAAGCGTTTCAATCCCCACCCTTGTAGTCTTTCCCGCTAAGCAACAATTGCATTGCCGTTGTAACACATTTGAGTTTGCAGATTAAATTAAGAAAAATTTGCGTATGTCTTAGAATACTATCGGAAGTGGGCCTGCCGGCAAGGCAGGGATGGCAACCTTGTCTTACAAACTGTTAATTATTTGTTAAAAAGGTGATTGCCTCGCATGCATTACCATCCTTGTGTGTTTACAACATGCGATTCTTCTCATTAAAACACAGCAACTTATAATCAATTTGAATCATTTTAGCCCCTGATACTCAAAAAAGGCTAACAATAACCCCAAAAACATGAAAACACTTTTACTCATCATTACGGCAATTTGCCTGCCAGGCATTATCCTTGCCCAGGGCATCAAAATCGGAACAAACATGATTATGACCGGTGAAACAGTCATGTATGTGGATGGAGCCGTTGACATTGACAATGACGGCGACCTGAAAATCGAATCCGGCTCATCCCTCATACTCAGCGATGGCAACACCCTTACAGTTAACGACGGCGGCAAACTAACCCTCATGGGCGAAGATGGCAACCCTGTTACCGTTACCTCTGCCGGATACTTTGTGTTCATAGTCAGCTCCGGCGGAACCATCGGCGCTGAATACGCCACTTTTGAAAAAATGAGTGGCGATGGATTGAATATCCAGTCAGGCGCTACCATTGACCCGGCTTTGCCGCTCAACAACAGCATTTTCCAAAGCGGAGCCTCGAGCAGCACATTCCTTACCATCAACAACAGCCAGGAACTGACCATTGCTGGCGTGGCATTTATTTCCACACCCGGCAACGAATTATACAATGTAGCCAAAACCCTGAACATCGGCGAGGTAACCTTCACTAACTTCAGCGGAAACTTTGCCGGAGAGGCTTATGAAAACGATCCCTTTAACCGCATCCACTGGAGCGATGTGCCACTAAACAGGCTGGTTGAAAATGTTACTTTAACGAATGGTCAGGAACTCTGCTTTGATGCTGTGCAAACGATAACTGTGCAGGATTTACTGGTTCAGAGCGGCGGAGTTATTCACCTGGTTGCAGGGCAGTCAGTATTGTTGCTTCCGGGAATTCTTGTTGAAGCCAACGGCTACCTCCGTGCCTGGATTGATACTGATGGCATGTATTGTATGAACGCCAAAGCCATCATAGCTGTAGCCGACCAGCCCATCCCTGAAATAAAGTTTGAGGAAGCAATGCCGCTTTCAGCAGGAATCAGGGTATTTCCAAATCCTACCACCGGTAGTTTCACACTTGAGTTACCCGAGGCCGTTGAAGACTCAAGGGCCAATGTAGAAATTTACGGCATGATGGGCGAACTTGTTCAGCAAACAACACTGATTGGTGAGAGAAGTTACCAATTCAATTTAAGCGATAAGCCCCGCGGTATTTATATCGTGCGTGTGCTGCAGGGCGAAAGCCTGTATATGGAAAAAGTGATCAGGCAGTAATCAGAAATTAATCAAACAAATCTAAAAGTTTAAAAACAAAAAGTTATGAAAATAATAATATTCATTATTTCGCTCGCACTTATTATCGCAACTCTCACAAGCAAGTCGTTTGCCCAGGGTGTAGTGATCTCAGCCAATGAATCCGCCACTCCCGCCGCATCGGCCATGCTGGATGTTCAATCAACGGACAAAGGACTTTTAATCCCACGGATGGACTCAACACAACGTGTAGCCATAAGCACCCCTGCCACTGGCCTTTTGGTTTACCAGACTGATAAAGCAGATGGTTTCTACTTTTTTAACGGAACCGACTGGATAAATCTAAATGGTAGCACAAGCAATACGGTTACTAAAATAGATGATCTGAGTGATGGGAGAACAGGTGGCAACAGTGTTTTTCTTGGAGATGGCGCCGGAGCAAGTGATGACCTTTCAAACAACCAAAACCTTGCCCTTGGGGTTTCAGCACTTTATTCCAATACTGCAGGATCTAGCAATGTAGCTAGTGGTTATCAAGCACTGTATTCCAACACCACCGGAAATTGGAACACGGCAAATGGGGCACAAGCACTATATTTCAACACCACAGGAGTTAACAACACGGCCAATGGTTTTCGATCGCTCTACTCAAATGAAACAGGAAATTCCAACACGGCCAATGGGTATGCTACACTTCACAATAATACTACAGGATATGAAAACACAGCAAGTGGAACATTTTCACTCTACTTCAACTCCACAGGAAATTCCAATACGGCCTATGGTTTTGCTGCACTTCAAAACAACACCACAGGAATTAACAACACGGCAAATGGTTCTTTGGCACTCTTTAACAACACCACAGGAAATGATAACATGGCCAATGGTTTTTTCGCACTCTTTAACAACACCACAGGAATTAATAACACGGCCACTGGTGTAGAGGCACTCCACCACAACACTACTGGAATTAACAACACGGCAAATGGCAGATCTGCACTCTTCTCCAACACCACAGGAAATGATAACGTGGCCAATGGTGTAAATGCACTTCGCCAAAACACCACCGGAATTAACAATGTGGCCAATGGCTTTGCAGCACTCCAGAATAATACAACCGGATCCTGGAACACTGCGATCGGTCATCAGGCAGCTTTGAGCAAAACCGGAACAGATGCAATTACTGCAATTGGTGGCGGAGCGCTTCAAAATGCGCTTAACGGTCCAAATACTGCAGTTGGACACCAGGCAGGAATAAATACAACCAACGGAACACATAACGTAATAGTTGGCAGGGATGCCTTTTACAACAACACCTCAGGTTCTAACAACACCTCTGTTGGTTTTGCAGCGCTTGGTGCAAATACCACAGGAACGGGTAACACAGCCCTTGGCTACCAGGCAAACGTCGCATCAGGGGCATTAACTAACGCTACTGCCATTGGTGCTAATGCCTTGGTTAGCCAAAGCAATAGTTTAGTACTCGGAAGCATAAATGGTGTGAATGGCGCCACTTCAGACACCAAAGTGGGTATCGGGACAGCAGCACCTACAGAACTATTGGATGTAAATGGCGAGGCAAGAGTTAGAAATTTAGAAGGAGCAGGTTTCAGGCAGATATATGCAGATAGTCAGGGAAAATTAATGGTAAATTCTATTGAAGAATTAGCTTCTCAAAGCAATGCACCGGGTACTCCAATAGTAGATTACAATTGTCCTGATGGAGTAAGCGATACAATTCATGTTGCAGGCTTTCCTGAGTCTGTTCAATCTGAAAATATTTGTGTTACCATAAACCTGACTCACACATTTGTAGCGGATCTGGAAATATATTTAATTGCCCCCAACGGTGATAAACTTAATCTTATGAAAAATAATGGGGGTGGTGATGACAACCTTGTGAACACACAATTTTGTGACAATTTTGCTGAACCCTTGTCTTCAAGTTTACCTCCTTATACCGGAACATTTTTACCAATTGGCTCCCTGTCTCCTGGAGTTTGTGGCTTTGTCGCTAACGTTAGTAGCTTTTCTGCAATTGGAGGGGGTAACATAAACCCAAATGGCATGTGGATTCTGAAAGTGTTTGATGTATATGGTGGTGATCAGGGCGTGTTAAATAATTGGTCGGTGGAATTAACGAGTGGAGATATGCTAGTAGATGTTGGAACCAACAATTACCTCCCCAAATGGCAAAACGGAACACTTACTACGAATAGCAGTATATATGACAATGGAAATGTAGGCATTGGTACCACAACACCTAAGACCACCCTACAAGTCGAAGGATACCCAGCAAGTACAACAACCGCAGACGGTGTGCAAGTGCCCTCTCTAACTTTGGCACAACTAGACGCTAAAGTGGCTGCTTATGGCGCAGACCAAGATGGTGCAATTATTTTTGTAAATGATATAAGTGTTGCATCTACTACACCAGAAACAGCAGATATTACTGCAAAAGGTTTTTATTATTATGATGCAACTACTAATAAATGGAAGGGAGTTGGCGGTGGTTCATCTTCATCATCTACCACCTACTCCGTAGGCGACTTTGCCCAAGGCGGTATCGTATTCTGGGTAGACGAAACCGGACAGCATGGTTTGGTAGCTGCTAAACAGGACCAAAGTACAGGGGTAATATGGTTTGCCGGTACTTATGGTAATACTCAGGCAAAAGGAGACGGCCCTTATGCGGGCGAAGCAAATACCTCAATAATTATTGCAGCTCATGTAGCTATTGGTGATGATGGTAACACTTATGCAGCGCGCATTTGTAATGAACTGCAAGTTACCGAAGGAGGTAAAACTTATGGCGACTGGTATCTTCCCTCAAAAGAAGAATTAAATATAATGTATCAAAACAAGGCAACTATTAATGCTGCCGCAGGGGCAAACGGAGGCAGCGGTTTTACTGACACCTACTATTGGAGTTCTTCTGAGTTCAGTTCTAACTACGCCTGGAGGCAGGATTTCTACAATGGCTTCCAGGGCTACTACTATAAGGACAACACCAGACGTGTCCGTGCCGTCCGGGCTTTTTAACTATTTAACCATTTATCTATTTAAATATTACCGCGTAGCGGTTGATTTTGAAAATTTATGGCTTTGTACTATGATTTACCGGTTTACCGAGATACGCATAAGCTTATTTTGAAAATATTTGAGTGTACCAAAGATTTTTCAAAGGAGTATAAATACACCTTGGGGCAGGATATGAAGCGAGATGCATTGCAAACGATAACTGTGCAGGATTTGCTGGTTCAGAGCGGCGGAGTTATTCACCTGGTTGCAGGGCAGTCAGTATTGTTGCTTCCGGGAATCCTCGTTGAAGCCAACGGCTACCTCCGTGCCTGGATTGATACTGATGGCATGTATTGCACAAATGCCAAATCCATTGTTGCTGCAAGCGATCATCCCTTACCTGAAATCAAATTTGATGACGCCCTGCGATTAGAGTCAGGTATTAAAGTTTATCCAAATCCCACCACGGGGTTCTTTCTCCTTGAGCTGCCCGAAACTGATGAAGCGTCAATTGCAAACGTTGAGATTTACGGCATGATGGGTGAGTTGATACAGCAAACCACCCTCTTTAGCGAAAGAAGCTACCAGTTCAATCTAAGCAACAATCCCAACGGCATTTATATCGTACGTGTGCTACAGGGGGAAACCCTGTATATGGAAAAAGTGATCAGGCAGTAGTCAGAAATCAATCAAATAAAGCCAATTGTCTAAAAATCTAAAGTTTTGATAACAATTTTATTCATTGTTTCGGGCGTTCATTGAAAGAAGACAACAATAAAAAACGAACAATAAATTCGACAGGCGAACCCGAAAAGCCTTTAAGAGAGTAGGGACAATTTCAATCAATTTAATCAAAATTTCATGAAACAATTTAGTATTTTAGTTTTGACGATGTTACTGATTGTAACAACTATTAATTTGAATGCCCAGGTAGGTATTGGAACCACTAACCCCAGTCCTAATTCTGTGCTGGATCTTACCAGTCCTGACAAGGGTCTCATGCTTCCCAGGGTTAACGATACCACTTCCGTAAGCAACCCTTCTGCCGGGTTAATGATTTATGACATAAACGCCCAATCACCTGCCTTTCATAACGGCGCCAGCTGGAATGCTTTGGCAGGCACAAGTCCAATGTCAGGAACGACTACCGAATCAATTACTTATTCTTTCTTCGGCCCAAATTCATTTGGGCCAGGTATTTTCAATGTGCTCGCTATGTCTTACGGAGGCTCCAATTTTGGCACTATTAACAATGCCAATATGCAGGATGTGACCATTTCCAAGCTTCAGGACATCAATTCTGTGAACTTTTTCAAAGAGATGATTACGGGTTCGATGAATGGGGGTATTGAATTCAAAATGTATGCACCCGGGCAAACTACACCATATTACTCAGTAAAACTCTCCAATTGGAAAGTCTCAAGTGTGCAGCAGTCTGTGGCTAGTGGAGGCGAAATATTTGAAAGCATTAGTTTTACCTTTGAAAACATCGGGTTCAAAGACTGGATAAATGATTCCGGTTTTACATTCAATTTAGTAACAAAAGTCATTGGTCCGTATTGATGCAACGGAAGCATGGATGCAAGAGAATGGATTTAATGAATAAAATCGCCAATTCTACTTGTTGCATTAATGTTGCTCCTATTTGTAAAAAAAGCCTGCATATAAATAATATACAGGCTTATAATAGTTTGCGTGACCCCGACAGGATTCAAACCTGTGACTTTCAGAACCGGAATCTGACGTTCTATTCAGCTGAACTACGGGGCCAAATTCCCTGCAAAGATAAGAAGGTTTCGGGATTGTATGCCTACCTTTGAAAACCGAAATTAACAGGCAACGAAAATGATGATTACAGCATTTTGGCCTCTTTTCACCATTTGGTTAATTTATCGTGTGCTCAAAAAGTAGTACTTTTGGCACGTGAAAAGCATTTCATTCCTGAACCTAAAATAAGAATCTTTATGTCAGAACGTATCAGCAGCAAAATAGCTCCCGGTGTAGCAACCGGCGATGATGTGAAAACGATTTACCGAATTGCCAAAGAAAACCAGTTTGCAATTCCGGCAGTAAATGTTGTGGGAACCAACTCAGTAAACGCAGTGCTTGAGGCTGCAAGGGAAGTCAATTCACCCGTGATCATTCAGTTCTCAAACGGCGGCGGACTTTTTTATGCAGGCAAAACCCTGGCAAACGACGGGCAAAAAGCTGCCATCGCAGGAACGGTTTCAGGTGCAATGCACATCCACCATGTAGCAAAGTTGTACGGGGTTCCCGTTATACTTCACACCGATCATGCTGCACGTAAATTATTAACCTGGATTGATGGTCTTATGGTTGCCAATGAAGAACATTTCAAAAAAAACGGCCACCCGCTCTTTAGCTCGCATATGCTTGACCTTTCGGAAGATTCACTACATGAGAACCTCGAAACATGTAAACTTTATTTTGCCCGCATGAATAAGATCGGCGTAAACATTGAAATGGAGCTTGGCGTAACCGGTGGTGAAGAAGATGGAGTGGATAACACCAATATCGACAGTTCAAAGCTGTATACCCAGCCCAAAGAGGTAGCTGCATCTTATGAAGTCTTGAATTCCATCAGCGACAGGTTCACAATTGCCGCAGCATTTGGAAATGTGCATGGAGTTTACAAACCGGGAAATGTTAAGTTGCAACCTATAATCCTAAAAAACTCCCAGGAATACATCCAAAAGACATTCAACACTGCAGATAAACCTGTTGACTTTGTATTTCATGGTGGTTCAGGTTCGAGTCGTGAGGAAATCAGGGAAGCCATCTCCTACGGTGTGATCAAAATGAATATTGATACCGATACCCAATGGGCTTATTGGGAAGGAGTTAAAAACTACTATAAGAAAAATGAAGGCTACCTGCAGGGTCAGATTGGAAATCCTGAAGGCGACGATAAGCCAAATAAAAAATACTATGATCCCCGCGTTTGGCTTCGCGAAGGCGAAAAAACCATGGTTGCCCGCTTAAAAACAGCCTTTGAGGACCTGAACTGTATTGACAGGTATTAGGGGAAAGACGGGGAAATATTGGGAAGGGGAGAAATGGGGACGGGGAGATTAGATTTACGAATCTTGAATCCACTCCGAAAAGTCACAAATTGCTGATTTTTATCGTTTTTAGCCCCTGACCCCTAAAGGGGAAACGATAAAAATCAGCAATTTGTGGAAGTCCCCTTTAGGGGATTTAGGGGTGGATTGACTTTTCTGAGTGGGCTCAATCTTAAATCTGGAATTTTGAATATAATTCCATTACTCCAATCCTACTGCATCACTGTATAACTGCATCACCTAATACCCCAGTACAATATTCAAATCAATTGGATGGATGCTAAGCACGGGAATTGGAGAGTGGTTGACCAGTTGCTGGGCATAGGGGCCAAGCCACAGGTTTGAGGCAGCCGTTTCCTGTTCAGTCATGATTGAAATCAGGTTAGCATCAATTTTCTCAGAATAGTCAATTATTGCCCGGGCTAAATTGTCAACCCGCTGGCTTTCAAAACGGGATTTAATTCCCTGACCTTCAAGGAATGAGATTACCTGCTTTGCATAGCTGTCAATATTATCCTGTACACTGCTTATGTTGGTAGTGTAAAGTGCAAGCACATGAACTTCGGCATTAAAAAGACTTGCTATCGTGGCGGTAAACGAAACCTTTTGCCTTGTTTCGGGGGTACTGTCAATTGGCATGACAATCTTAGTCAGTTCGCGGCTCACTTGAATTCCACCTCTTATCGTTATTACAGGGCAGGGCGACATGCTCACAATTTTATTTGCATTGCTGCCAATCCAGAATTCCTCGAACCCCGAAGTGCCGTGGGTTCCGGCAATTACAAGCAGGGCATCCTTTTCCTTTGCTTCCAGGGCCACCTGGTGATAAACCTTGCCCTCACGGATTGTATAGCTGATAGAACTGCCAGACAGTGACTTTGTATACTTCGCAATCAGTTTTTTGAATTGATTTTCAACTTCACCCTTCATATCACCCGACTGATCTGATGCAAGCAATATTTTAGTTGTTGTTGGATTATTCACCCAAACCATCAAAACATTAAAGTTTCCCTTTTGGGCAATGCTTATTGCATGTTCCAATGCATTAATCGAACAATCTGAGAAGTCAATAGCTACAATAATATTCTTCATAAGATAGCTTTTAATCAGTGGTTCAACGAAATAGAAATATGGTAGTATGGTAAAAAATTGCTTTTGCTAAAGTACTATTAATAGCAACGAAAATCAATGTTCGCCTTTGAAAAAAACACTCCTTCTCAATTTATTGATGGAGAATTGATTTGGTCATTCACTGTAAATGCATGTGGATATTGATGCAGGATGCGTTTTCTAAAACCATCCGCCTCAAGCTTGGTTCTGAAATCTCCGATCCTGACCCGGTAATAAGGCTCACGGAAAGTGATATATGCTTCCACATCCGGAAATTGAAGTATAAAATCTTCCCTCGCTTTTGAAGCATTGCGTTTTGATAAATTGCCTGAGTCAAAAAAGATTTGAATCCGATAACCATCCAGATAATGAATCTGGCTTGCAATTTCCTGGTATTCTTTCGCAAGGCGGTCAATTCCCGGATCAGCATAAACACGAATATTGCTATTCATATTGTTATATTGTGCGAACCCAGTGATTGAAAGTATCGCCAGCAGAATTGTAATAAATGGTTTCATAAGCTAAATTCTTAAACAGAAAGCTGCCTATAACCAGGTTAGCAGCTGGGGTTAAGCGGTAATATTAACGAGAGGATAGCGAATATATTTCTTTGGGCTGAATGCTCAAAACAGGAATTGGTGAGAAGTTTACAAGCTGTTGTGCCTGCGGGCCAAGTAGCAAACCAGATGCAGAACGATGTTGCTCGGTCATGATCGCAATGAGATCGGCATCAGCTTGTTTTGCATAAGCAACAATGGCTTTGGTAACATCAGTGGATTGCACTTCGGTAATGATAAAATCAACTTTTTCCTTTTCGCAAAACTTAACAACTTCTTCGATATTACTGATTGTTTTTCGTTGCAGCGATTTCAGGCTTGTAGAATGTAAACCCAGGATGTGCATAGTTGCGCCAAGGTCTTTCGCCATACCGCAGGCAAATGGAACTTTCTGCCTGGTATCAGGCGTTGAATCAATCGGGAGCACCATATTGCTGATTTTGTGCTCGTAATCATAATCAAAGCGGACTGTTAGTACCGGGCAAGGCGCATACGAAACAATGCGGTAAGCGTTGCTTCCAATCCAGTATTGTTCAAATCCTGTAACGCCATGGGTTCCGGCAATGATAAGATCGGCATCCGTCATCCTGGCCATGTTGGCTACTTCCTGGTAAACTTTTCCACGGCGAAGCTTATAATTGATTTCACCCGAAAAATCTTTGCCATAAGTTGAAATGAGTTCGTTGAAATTCTTAATGGCTTCGTTGCGGTATTCATTGTCGTCAAATGACAAGCCCGATCCTATACCCGTTTCATTATCAACCCAGATAAGGCTAAGGTTGCTTTTCAGCTGCCCCGCCAGTTCAATGGAATACCTTAAGGCATGTATCGAACCTTTCGAAAAATCTATGGCAACAAGAATATTTTTCATGCCTGATTTTGATGATGATAATTAAGCCGCTAAATTAAGATTTTTTTTTATACCCTGAAAACCAGGATAAAATTTACATCTGTTTTAATAAAACGGCTGGCTGTTTTTGAGTATATATATGTGGTTCGCAATTTCATTTGATTCGTATCTTTGGCAAGTCATAAAAAAAATCAAGTATTTACTATCATGCCCCGAACCCATAACCTGGATCCAACAGCAGATCACCTCAGTAAAAGTGAGCGTGAAATGGAAAAAGTTCTTCGTCCTTCTGATTTCGGGAATTTTTTCGGGCAGCTTGGGGTTGTTGAGAATCTTAAAATTTTTGTAAAGGCGGCCAAACAACGTGGAGAAGCGCTGGATCACGTATTGCTGCATGGTCCTCCGGGTCTCGGGAAAACAACGCTTTCGCATATTATTGCCAATGAGCTAGGTGTGAACCTGAAGTTGACGTCTGGTCCGGTTTTGGACAAGCCAGGCGATCTGGCTGGCCTGCTCACCAACCTCGAAGAAAATGACGTGCTTTTTATAGATGAAATTCATCGCCTGAGCCCGGTAATTGAAGAATACCTTTACTCAGCCATGGAGGATTACCGGATTGACATCATGATTGAATCAGGGCCAAATGCCCGCAGCGTTCAGATATCATTAAGCCCGTTCACATTGATTGGCGCCACTACCCGTTCGGGTTTGCTCACTTCGCCATTACGTTCGAGGTTTGGGATCACCTCAAGGTTATCATATTACGATGCACAGGTTCTTGAACAGATCATTACACGCTCAGCAGCGATATTAAAAGTTGCCATCACAAAAGAGGCTGCCGTTGAAATTGCAGGCCGAAGCCGCGGCACGCCGCGAATTGCGAACCTTCTCCTGCGTAGGGTCAGGGATTTTGCACAAATAAAAGGAAACGGCTCCATTGATATTGCCATCACACAATATGCACTTCATGCACTGAATGTAGACAAGTTTGGCCTCGATGAAATGGATAACAAAATACTTACCACCATCATTGAAAAATTTAAAGGCGGCCCGGTTGGCTTAAGCACTATAGCAACTGCCGTAGGCGAAGACTCAGGCACTATTGAAGAAGTTTATGAGCCTTTTCTAATCATGGAGGGCTTTCTCATGCGAACACCACGGGGCAGGGAAGTAACGCCACGAGCCTACCAGCATTTGGGCAAACCGCAGCAAAAACAGCCCGGATTGTTTGAATAAGATTCACCAATCATTGTAATTGTGGACTTGAAAAATGCTTCAGCACTCATTAAACAACAAGCCCTCAGTCTTGGGTTTTTTGCCTGTGGTATTGCCATAGCCGATTTCTTGAAAGATCATGAGCCGCGTCTGAAAAAATGGCTCCATGACGAAAGGCATGGAGAAATGGCTTACATGGCCAATCATTTCAACAAACGCCTCAATCCTTCAAAATTGATGGATGGAGCCCGCTCAGTAATTGTTGTGTTGCAAAACTATTATCCCGAGGAGCCATTGCCCGCTGATGCCGATTATCTGATATCAAGATATGCGTACGGAACTGATTATCATTTTGTGATCAAAGAAAAGCTGAGGAAATTGCAGGAATTTATACAGCAAAATATTTCCGCCCATGCTTCAAGGGTTTTTACTGATTCTGCACCAGTGCTGGAACGCGCCTGGGCAGTAAAAGCCGGCCTGGGTTGGATCGGAAAAAACTCAATGCTGATCACCCCGCGAAATGGTTCTTATTTTTTTATCGGTGAAATCATCACTGACCTCGAACTGGCTTACGACAAACCTTCCGGAGGTGATTATTGCGGCGACTGCACCCGTTGCATTGATGCATGCCCTACACAGGCCATCGGCAATGACCGCATGATTGATTCCCGGCGTTGTATCTCTTACCTGACTATTGAGAAAAAAGGCGAATTGCCTGTAGCGTTCAAAGGCCAATACAAACAATGGATATTTGGTTGTGATATTTGCCAGGAAGTTTGTCCCTGGAATCGTTTTTCAGTTCCGCATAATGAACATGCTTTTAAACTTGTAGACAATGTAAGGGAATGGGAAGCAAAGGACTGGGAAAACCTCGATAAGGATGGCTTTAATAAAACTTTTAGGAAATCGCCGCTGAAGCGACCCAAATTTGAAGGGATAAAAAGAAATATTGAATTTTTGAAAGGCAAGTAGCTTACAGCCTGTATTGTAGCCCAAGCACCATTGCAATGTTAAACTGACCGTAATGAAAGAAACGGTAAGTATCACCAGGCAACCGCTCATAATCGCGCAGGCTGAGGACGGCATTATTGATCCTTAGGTTTACTGCCGTACGATCATTCAAATAATAATACATGCCTGCAATATAATTGATAACGCTTTTCCTGAAAGGAACAGCAACAGTTTCCATCTGGTTCCGCTCTTCGTATGTGCTCATCAGGTAACCGAAAGAAGGCCCGGCTTCAAAAGTGAGTTTGTCAGAATATACTAGATGGTACAGGAATGCCAGTTCAACATAATCGGTTCGTAGCAAATACTGCTCAAAGTCGTCCTTTTCATAGTTTGGGTTTTTTCGTGAACCTTTTTGCACAAAGGCAATCTCCATTTGAAAAGCGCTCAGTTCAGAAGTTCTGAGGTTTACATAGGCGCCACCAAAAATTCCGGGTTTATTAAAGCCTCGGTAGCCATCACCATCAACCTGGCTGCCTACAACACCGGCTTTGATGCCTCCGGTAAATCCCTGCGCAAAAGAGGAAAATGAGAGCAAAATAATAGCAAAACTGAAAAGTATTTGTGGCTTCATACAATTGATTTAGACCCTGTTGTTTTTCGAGCATAAAAGTATATATAAAATGCCAACCATCAATTACATGCTCCAACAATAGCAGTATCCGGGTCATCATAAGCTCCGAACCAGATTGTGGTATAGCCTTCGAAATACCCGATCCCAACTGCTTTCCACTGGATGCTCTTCCAGATACTGAGGTTCAGCATAACATCGTTATGCCCTTTACTTTTCA
Source organism: Bacteroidales bacterium (assembly GCA_014860575.1). Taxonomy (NCBI): domain Bacteria; kingdom Pseudomonadati; phylum Bacteroidota; class Bacteroidia; order Bacteroidales; species Bacteroidales bacterium. Next base: position 145,567 of record JACZJK010000005.1, on the reverse strand, counting down.
TCCAGTTGAACATGGCATCTTCAGCAAAAGCCGTTGCGTTGGAATAAGATACTGTTGAAAAGAAAGCTATTTCATAACCTTCGCCAGTGTAGGAAGTCAGTTCTTTAGGTTTATCCCACATGCATGATGACCTCTTATGATCGGGTGTATAGCAACAAGACGTCCATGGGCCTTTGCGCGACCAGCTATGCATATTGCAGTTTCTATCTTTATCGGGCTGATTAATGGCCAGATCACGGCAATGGACCTGCGCTACAAGCGTAAGGGATTTTGACAAAGTTATTGCCGGCAGATTGTGCTTTTCACGGTATGTATTGAGCGCCTGGTAAAGTTCCATTTCATAAGGGTTAAGGCAAATCTCTTTAGGAAGCTGCATGCGATCAACGGCCTGTAGCTTTTGGGTGGCACAGCCAGGAACAAAGAGTAAAAAAACCGGCAGTAAGAAGTGAATGATTGTCATAGGGTGATTTTGCAGATGAAAGAAAAATGAATGAACACGTAAATAACGGAGATCATTCATAAAGTCATATAATTTGAAAATGTTTTTCAGGAAGCCCGGAAAAACTTTGCCATGCTGAATACTTCTAACTGCAAAGACGCTAAGTTTCGTTCTTAAGGCAACCAGAAAATGGGAGCGCTATCCTCTCTATACTTCCTACCCTCTGAACCCTCTAAAATTCTAAACCCTCTAAACTTCTAAACTCTCTAATTCGAGAATCATAACATTTGAGACTTTGTTTAGCCGATTTCAAACAACAGTTTGTATATTTACCCGGATTTTTTTCTGACCCAAACCAAACAAACTCAACAGGCAATGAATAACGATCAATACCGCATTCTTCTGGCTGACGATGAGCCGGATGTGCTGGAATTTTTAGGGTACAATCTCCGAAAAGAAGGCTACCAGGTAAATTCGTGCAATAACGGGAAAGATGCAATTGAACTGGCAGTTCGCATAAAGCCTCATCTGATCATCCTGGATGTAATGATGCCCTCAATGGATGGCATTGAAGCCTGCAGGGAAATCAGGCAACAGCCTCATCTTGAAAACGCAATTATCATATTTCTAACTGCCCGGGGAGAAGATTATTCCCAGATTGCCGGTTTTGATGCCGGGGCCGACGATTATATTACAAAGCCGATCAAGCCACGGGTACTCATTAGCCGGGTTAAAGCTTTGCTACGCAGGTATCGTGAAAAAGAAAGCAACAGCACTGTACTGAAAGTTGGAAACATGGTGATTGATAAAGAGAAATATAAGGTAGTAAAGGATAGTAAAGAAATAGTGCTGCCCAAAAAAGAATTCGAACTGTTGCTGGTGTTGGCTTCGAAGCCAGATAAAGTTTTCTCACGCGAGGAAATTTTTTCGAAAGTCTGGGGGAATGATGTAATCGTTGGCGATCGCACTATTGATGTACATGTGAGAAAAATCAGGGAAAAAATTGGCATGGATAATATAAAGACCATCAAAGGGGTTGGGTACAAATTCGAAGTGTAATTGACAGAACACAATAATAATTCTGCGGCGGACACTTCAACGAATGCACCTTCATCCAGCTAAACCTTTAAATTCAAAATTCAATTGTTCTATTGTTCTACTGTTCAATTATTCCATTGTTCAATTCATTAAACAACCAAAGCAAACAGCAAAATAACAATCATGAAGTATTCTGATCCCAGGCGCTTATCAATGATGGTTGCTGCAGCAGTCACTGCATTGGCGGCACTCATGGTATTGCTCCTTGCCATTCTGGTGCAGTCGGTTTCATGGTATTATGTACTTCCGGGTTTAATTTTGCTTTTTGCTGTTTCGTATTGGGTTTTCCGGTTCGCACTTGAAAAATTCATTTACGAAAAAATCAGGATCATTTATAAAACCATTCACAGCCTGAAACGACCAAAAGACGGAGAAAAATTCAAATTGAATATTCGTGAAGACACCATTGAACGTGTGAACCGCGAAGTAATGGAATGGGGACAGGATCGCACGAAAGAGATTGAAGAACTAAAAAGCCTTGCCGTTTACCGCCGCGAGTTTTTAGGCAATGTGTCGCATGAGCTTAAAACACCAATATTTAATATTCAGGGCTATGTACTTACGTTGCTTGACGGCGGGCTTGAAGATCCGAGCATCAACCGTGAATATTTGTTGCGAACCGAAAAGAGCATTAACCGGATGATTGCAATTGTTGAAGACCTTGAAGCAATTGCACAACTGGAATCGGGCGAGTTAAAACTTAACTACAAAAAATTTGACCTGGTGGCCCTGGCACGCGAAGTCATTGATTTTTTGGAGATCAAAGCCAGGAAACGGAATTTCCACATTTACCTTGCCGAAGCCTACGACAAACCAATTTATGTTTTAGCCGACAAGGAAAGGATACGCCAGGTTCTCATTAACCTTATTGATAACTCAATCAAATACGGATTGAAACACGATGGCAATACCAAAATCAGTTTCTTTGATATGGATGAAAATATCCTGGTAGAAGTTACAGACAACGGAATTGGAATAAGCCAGCAGGATTTGCCCAGAATTTTTGAGCGTTTTTACCGAACCGATAAAGGGCGCTCGCGCGAACAGGGTGGAACCGGACTTGGGTTGGCCATTGTTAAGCATATCATCGAAGCCCATGAACAAACAATCAATGCAAGGAGCGCTATTGATGTTGGAACCACCTTTGGGTTTACTTTGAAGAAGGGGAAGTAGGGAGAGGCTAAGGCTGAGGCTGAGGAAGAGGCTAAGGCTAAGGCGGAGATTGGATCACCCAATAATTTGGGAATTTTACTACAACGTGGTCTGCGCTGAAGAATTAGTAGGCGGAGGCGAAGGTGAAGGCTAAGGATAAGGATAGCAACCCGAAATCGTAAATTTACTTGGTCCGTTCAATCGTAAAATGCACCAGTTGCTCTAGTGAGCGGGTCATATCGTTGGCAGGAAAACTGTTCAGGACTTCCAGGGCTTTGTTGCGGTACAGTTGCATTTTTTCAGTTGCATAGGCAATTCCACCGGTTTTATCCACAGTCCGGATCACAGCGTCCACGGCTTCAGGATCAGTATTTTTACGTTTTACTGTTGAAATGATTTTCCGTTTTTCAAAAAAACCACTTTGGCTGAGGGTATAAATCAGTGGCAACGTCATCTTCTTTTCCCTGATGTCAATGGCCACAGGTTTGCCGGTATCATTGCTTGCCTGGTAGTCGAACAGGTCATCTTTAATCTGAAAAGCAATGCCTGTGTATTCACCGAAAGCATGCATGCGTTTTAGTTGATCTTCAGTGGCGCCAACTGAAGCAGCGCCAGCCTTGCAGCATGCGGCAATCAGCGATGCAGTTTTTTTCCGTATGATCTCAAAATAAATTTCCTCTGTAATGTCCAGCCGTCTGGCTTTATCAATCTGCATCAGTTCGCCTTCGCTCATTTCGCGGGTTGCTTCCGAAACAATTTTAAGCAGGTCGAAATCATTGTTATCAAGCGAAAGCAATAAACCACGCGACAACAAATAATCGCCGAGCAAAACAGCAATTTTATTTTTCCATAACGCATTGATTGAAAAGTAGCCCCGTCGTTTGTGAGAGTCATCAACAACATCGTCGTGCACCAATGTGGCGGTGTGCAAGAGTTCAATCATGGCGGCAGCCCGTTGGGTGCGATCGCAAATATTCCCGCAAACACCAGCCGAAAGGAACACGAAAAGTGGTCGCATTTGTTTGCCCTTGCGTTTGATCAGGTAACGGGTGATGATATCAAGTAGGGGGATGGAACTCTTCATGGAATTCCTGAAAGTTTTTTCGAACTCTTCAAGCTGTGGCCTTATTGGCTGGCGGATGCTGCTAAGTGTGATGGTTGGTTTCATGAGCGGTCAAAAGTAATAAAAAGCTTTTATCACCTAATAAGAATTACCTGCTCATTTAATAAATGATTTTTCATCCTGCATTTTGCGAACCACAACAGTTAAATCCCAGACATTTGTTCTGAGTGCTCCTTCGTTTGTAAACCTGACAGCAAATTCCAACGAACACAACAACATCTTGTATCTTTGCGGAAAACATCCTTTATGACTGGCTTTCTTTTTCACGACATTGTTTTTGGACCGGTTCGCAGCAGGCGTTTCGGTGTTTCGCTGGGCATCAATCTTTTGCCTTTGAACACAAAGGTCTGTTCATTTAATTGCATTTACTGCGAATGCGGCCTGACACCTGAATGCCCCGAACCAAGTGCCGGGGGATTTTATCCGCGTGAAGCCATACGCCAGGCCATGGAAACCCGGTTCACAGAATTAGCAGCAAAAGGAATTCAGCCTGACAACATCACGTTTGCCGGCAACGGTGAACCCACACTTCATCCCGAATTTGATTTGATTATTGACGATACAATCGCACTCAGGAATAAGTTTTTCCCCGGTTCAAAAATCACTGTTCTCTCTAATGCTACTACGTTGAGTGATTCACAAATTAAGGACGCTTTGCTGAAGATTGATAATAATGTGCTGAAACTTGATGCTGGAACAGATGAATACCTTCAGCTTATCAATGATCCGTTGGGAAAAATATCGTTGGCTGAAATTGTAAGCAATTTAAAACAGTTTAATGGGAACCTCATCATTCAAAGCCTTTTCCTCCGGGGCAATATCAATGGTAAATATTTTGATTCTGGCAGCGAGGATCATGTTAAGGCATGGCTTGAACAAATCAGGGAAATTGCACCAAAACTGGTGATGATCTATCCTATTGACCGCGCAACGCCAGTTGCAGGGCTCGAAAAATTAACGCCTGAAGAACTTGACCGGATTGCAGAACAGCTAAATGAAATGGGCATTGAAACTGAAGTTTACTATTAAAATGATTTCAGCTAATAAATAGCCTTTTGAGTATGCTCAACTACCCGGAAAAAATACTGATCGCCTTTGGCGAAACATTCTCGGGCAACGAAGAGTTGTTTAATTGGCTATTGCATAATGGTTATCCGGAACTTGCGGCGCTTTCCAGCTCCATTAGGGGAAGCCAGCAGGCAACACAATGGCTCATGAAAAACAATTATCCGCATTTAGCCGCTTTTGATCTGGCGGTAGACAAACAGGTAGACGCTTATCAGTGGCTGATAAAACATAAATTTGATTTCCTGGCGATCTTTGCTGATGCCTGCCATAGAAAACCCGAAGCTATACAATGGCTGAAAGAAAACGATCTGGAAATTTTTATAATCCTTGCCAACAAAATCACGCATTTCAGGGATAACCAGGAATTTAACGTCTATAAGAAAAGCTTTTAAACAGAAGACCGATAGCATCATTTTGAGCGATACTATCGCTTCCAGCGATGGTATCGCTATCTGGTGTTATACCGATAGCATCCGCCGCCGCGGATACTATCGGATTTGGCTTGCGATGGTATCGCTACGTGGGGTTTTACCGATAGGATCGCTTGGAGCGATACTATCGGGTTTGGATGGCGATACTATCGGTTCAGCAAACAAACAAAAGGTCTTCAATGGAAAATCAACCACATTTCGAGTACCCGCAATGTGTGCAGGAAATGCAGCCTTCCTTATAAATTAGCCCGCCTTCTTCACCACATTCGGGGCATTTACGCCGGCCGGCAATGGTTCCGTCGGGGATAAATTTCTTGAGGCCCCTTACAACACCGTTCTTCCATGTATTAATATTGTCCTCGGCAAAACTGAGTTTTTCTACCAGGTTCACAACGTATTGCAAAGGCATACCATGCCTGAGAATTCCACTTATAAGCTTGGCGTAGTTCCAGAATTCCTTATCAAAAGAACGCGATAATCCTTCGATGGTGACTTTATATCCGTATTTATCTTCGAACTGGAAATCATAGCGGCTCTCACCTTTTTCGTTGCGGTTTTTAATTACCCATCCTTTTGCAACCCATGCCGGCAGGTAAAATTCTTCGGCCCGGCCGGTAAAGACTTCGTAAGGGCGGCCATTAAGCACACCAACCACGGCAATCCATTTTTCATGAGAGTTCTGGAACCTCACTACTTCAGCTTCAAGATTTTTTGGTCTTGGCGGTGCTTTGGTTTCCTGGAAATCCTGGAGATCTTCCTTGTTTTTATCGTTACTCACCAACACCCCTGAACGCGAACCTTCGCGATAAATAGTCATGCCTTTGCAGCCACTTTCCCAGGCTGTTTTATACACTTCCCGAACAAGTTCTTCAGTTGCTTCTTTCGGCAGATTGACGGTAACGCTGATGGAGTGGTCAACCCATTTTTGGATCGCACCTTGCATGCGAACCTTGCTTACCCAGTCAATATCGTTGGATGTTGCCTGGAAATAGGGCGATTTGTCAATGAGAACCTGTAATTGACCTTCATCGAATTTTTTTACTTCGTCAGGGTCGAAACCTTTAACCTTGAGCCAATCAATAAAACGAGGGTGAAAAACATTGTATTCTTCCCATGAATCACCAATTTCATCAACAAAAGTGACGTTAACATTTTTGTCGTTGGGGTTTACCTTTCTTCTGCGCTTGTATGAAACCAGGAAAACCGGTTCGATACCGGAAGTGGTTTGGGTGCAGATACTGACGCTGCCGGTTGGCGCAATGGTAAGCATGGCAATGTTGCGGCGGCCATACTTCTTCATGTCTTCTATTACATCGGGTGCAGCTTCGGCGATTCGTTGAACAAAAGGGTTATCTTTCTCGCGTTCATAACTAAAAATCGGAAAAGCCCCACGCTCTTTGGCCAGGTCAACAGAAGAGCGGTAAACTTCGGTAGCCAGCAATTTATGAACCTCAACTGAAAAATTAATGGCATCTTCCGAGCCGTAACGGGTTCCAAGGGCAGCCAGCATATCGCCTTCGGCGGTGATGCCAATTCCTGTACGACGGCCCTTTAGCGTCTTTTCACGAATCTTTTCCCACAAGCGCTTTTCAACGAATTTGGTGTCTCCATCTTCCGGGTCGGAATTGATCTTATTTAAAATCCCTTCAATTTTTTCTGATTCAAGATCAATGATATCATCCATTATGCGAAGTGCGAGCCTTGAATGCTTTGTAAACAGATCGGAGTTAAAGCTTGCATTTTCGGTAAACGGGTTGTCTACGTAGCTGTAAAGATTGATGGCCAGCAAGCGGCAGCTATCGTACGGACACAGCGGGATCTCACCGCAGGGGTTGGTTGAAAGGGTTTTAAAACCCAGATCAGCATAACAATCGGGCACTGATTCCCTCGCTATTGTATCCCAGAAGAGTACGCCAGGTTCTGCCGATTGCCAGGCATTGTGGGTGATTTTTTCCCAAAGAACCTTCGCGTCAATTTCTCTGGTAAACACCGGTTTATCTGAATCAATAGGAAACTGTTGGGTATATTTAGTGTCGTTGATCACAGCCTGCATAAACTCATCATTGATGCGAACCGAAACATTGGCGCCGGTTACTTTGCCCTGTTCCATTTTGGCATCAATAAAATTACCTGAATCAGGGTGTTTTATTGAGATAGTAAGCATCAAGGCTCCACGGCGGCCATCTTGTGCCACTTCACGTGTTGAGTTCGAATAGCGCTCCATGAAAGGAACGATTCCTGTGGAGGTTAAAGCGCTGTTTTTTACCGGGCTGCCTGCAGGCCGTATGTGTGAAAGATCGTGCCCGACCCCGCCACGACGCTTCATCAGTTGAACCTGTTCCTGGTCAACTTTCATGATGGCTCCGTATGAATCGCCCTTTTCATCGCCACCGATCACAAAGCAATTTGAAAGCGATGATGCCTGAAAATTATTCCCTATTCCGGCCATCGGACTGCCTTGTGGAACAATGTATTTAAAATCCCTGAGCACTGCGTACACCTCTTCTTCCGAAAGGGGATCAGGATATTTGCTCTCAATACGTGCGATTTCCCTTGCGAGCCTGCGGTGCATATCGTCAGGTGTTAGCTCGTAGATATTTCCATCGCTGTCCTTCAACGCGTATTTATTCACCCAGACGTTGGCTGCCAGGGTATCGCCTTTAAAATAAACTGCCGCCGCTTTCATGGCTTCTTCGTAAGGATAAACCTGCAAATTCTCTGCACCGGGTTCCTGCATAGTTGTTTCTTTAACTAATTCTTCGGCTTCTAATGCCGGAGCTTCTTCTAAAATATTTGGCCTCTTTCGCTGTTCCTGAATCTGGCTGAATAAACCAGGTTCTTTCACTTCATCAATTTCTTTATTCATAATTTCAAACAAGTTGGTTTCCAACGCACTACTTTTTAACTTTCTCATAACCATCTTTTCAATTATCGCGTAACTATCAGGATGCTAATTATTTACGACAAATTCATAGGGAAGGTTTTGGGATTAGCAAGATACGATGTTCAGTCAAGCCGGATCAAAAAACTTTATTAACAATCGCTATCAAGTAGGGCGTAAAGGATTGATTATAAAATTTTAGCCTGTTTGATAATTTTTTTTATAAAAAACGGAGGTAATTCTTGTGTAAGAAATGTTTACAAACCAAACAAAACATTGATTTACAACATATAAATAAATGACTTCATTTTAACTCTTGCCAAATATCATATAACCAGCCATTCCGGCTAAAACAAATCCAAATCCCTTTCTCATGGTCTGAGCCGGTATCCGGAGGGCAATGTCCGAACCCAGGTAGGCTCCAATTACGAATGCGGCTGCAATGATCAGAGCGAATTTCAGGTTTAGGTGGCCGGCTTTATAGTAATTATAGGCCGCCAGTATACCAATGGGCGGCAGCATGACCGCAATGCTTGTACCTTGTGCCTGATGCTGGCTCATGCCGATAAGCAAAACCAGGGCGGGAATGATAACAATAGCTCCGCCAAGCCCCACCATTCCGCTGAACATTCCGGCAATCAATCCGATAGCTATTAACAATAACAATGTTGATAAAGTCATGAGTCAGGAGTTTTATGGATTGGAGGTTTAGGAGGTTTAGGAGGTTTAGGAAGTTTAGGTGGTTTAGAGGTTTAGAGGTTTAGGTTTGGGGATGAGAGTGCTAAAAATCGGTTCCGAAAGAGATATAGAATATAGGCTTGTTTAGTTTTTGGTCTTCAAAACCCCAGGCAACATCAGCCCTTACAAAATAGCCGAGTATCGTCGTTCTTGCTCCGCCGCCAATACCTGCTACCATTGGTTCTTTCTGCATCTCGATATAACCGCTTACGGGGCCCTGCTGAAAGTATTTTCTGAAAAGGTGGTTTTCCGGTGCAAGTGGATGCAGGCCTGTCCACGCCGTTCCTGCATCTGCAAATCCAACCAGTTGAAAATCGTTGAGAAACTGTGATCGGATCGGACGATTCAGAAAATAGCGAAAAACAGGAAGGCGCAATTCGGTATTCAGCACAAAAAAGCTATTCCCGTTCCTGATATTCTGTGTAAATCCACGCAAATTAGTGGCCAGGGTTTGGTATGCGTAATTCTTGGTGTTGTCAACTGACATACCCTGGTTAAACTTAGGGATGAGCCAGTTATCAACACCGCCCAAATAATAAATGAGCAAATTGTTGCCAAACGAAGTGCTGGCAGCAAAACGGTTTGCCCAGATAAAATTCCGGTGTACCGGCAAATAATGACGGATATCAATTCCAAGCACAACCATGTTATTCTTATCCTGTGTGATCCCCTGGTAATATTCACCAAACAGCTTTGCCCTTGTGCCCTGATAAAGGTTGGTGCCTAAAGAGCGGCTATCGTCGTAGATAAATTCTGCTTTGAGCCCTCCCCAGTTCCTTGTTCTATCATCTTGCTGCAGGCTAAGCTGGTCAGTAGCAAGATGAACCGCTTTATCATGCTTATAAATCAGACTTCCTTTTACACTGAATACACGGTTGAAAGGCCAGGTTAATATATAATGGAATTCATGAATGCGATGGCGGATCAAAAAATACCGGTTACGGATTGTTAAGGATTCGCGGTATTCATCGAGCGATTGGCGGTAAAAAACATACTCCTTGTTGAGCCTGTTTTTATGATTACTAAAGCTGAGTACGTATTCATTGTTCACAAAATTGGAGTTTAACCGAACCCCGCCAACAATCCTGTAATCTTCAAGCAGATCGGTTAGCGAAACACTAAAAAAGGCATTCAGGCCGGGACTAAGAAACAAGGGGCTGCGCCCTCCTGAGTAGGGTTGATATGTAGCTGCCAGATAGGTAAAATCAACCTGATTTACCATTTTATCAATAAAATACTCCACGTTGTAATTCAAGCGCTTGGGAATGATGAATGCTTCTTCTTCCCCGCCAATTACTGTCTCAAGCCTTTGTGGGATTATGACTGCGGGAATGGAATCGCCGGGTGGTGCAAGGTTTATTTCGCTTTCCTGTATTCTGTTGTCCTGCGATATATCACCGGAAATTACGTTTCGAAAGCGTTTTTGCTTTTTAATTTCTTGTTTTTCAACTACACCATCTTTATTTATTGCAATACCTCTTGAAAGCATTAAACCAGTTATATAAGGAGTAGGTTGAGGGTTGGCGGGCGCTATTTCTGACGGATCTTTTAAAGTCTCGATCCTCAGGAAATACTTACCCTGGTGGTAAACGATTTCTCCGAGCCGGTTGGTTCTTTGACTGATATCATAGAATACAATACTTCCGGGATAATCAGTAACTGCCATGTTTTCAACAAAATATCGGTAATGCGTAGTGGTGTCAACATAAGCAATGATACTATCAAAGCGGCCAATATAGCGGTTGACCAATCCATTCTCGTCGCTCAGGTATGAAAAATGGCCTTTTGTATAACCCAAGGCGTTTGTTTGGTTCGACAAAGGGTCATCTATCAGGCTTCTAAGATATTTACCGCGCTTCCCATAATCGTAAAGAAAAAGGCTGTAGTTGTCCGGAGTGGATTTAAAAGTTATTGCAGTCGTGGTGTTCAGTGAGTCAAGCGGACGGTTTGAGCTGAAAATGATTTGCTCTGAATTATTAACAAAAGCAGGCGAAAGGTCGTCGTAGGTTCCATCAGTAATTTGCTCAAATGAATTTGACGGTATGTGGTAGCGATAAATGTTTGTTCTGCCTTTCTGAACGCCAGACAAAACAAAGTGAAATCCATCATTGGAATAGCTAAAATCGAGGACTTTATCGAAATTAAACATGTATTGCTGGGTTCTGTCCTTTTCGCTGAGGTTATAAAAAAACAGGTTTACAAGCCCTTTGTCTTCCGTGATAATGGCGAGTAGTTCACCACCAGGATTCCAGGCAAGCAAAGGATAGGAATAATCTGTGACCTCTTCGAGCCGATGCCCACCATGCAATACAACCCGTGATTTTTTTGTAATAAGGTCATGAATAATTACTTTGTACCGGCCAACATGATTTGAAACATAGGCAGCGTGCCGCCCGTCAGGGTTGAGCCGAAGGTTTTGATAAACTTCGCCTTTGCGGTTTTTTAACCTGATTGTTTGCTCAGCAACCGGCAATGATTCTTTGTATGGTTCGTATAATGCGCGGTAATGGCTTTCCCATTCTTTCAGCAAGGTTTTGAAAGAAATTCCAAGAATATACACCAGGCTGTTATCTAGGCTCCGGCCTAGCCGGGTCATATAAACAAGATTAGAAAGCACTGATTCCCCATATTTGTCGGCAATGTACTTCCAGATTGTATGACCGGCATACATCGCATCTTCACCCTGAAGATGGTTAAACCTTTTGTATCGGTTGGTAAGAAAAGCATTGCGCACGATATTATCTGTTTCCACGCTCCAGGGTTCAGCAATATAGGAAACAAGGCCATTGAGATACCATTCGGGAAGCCGTTGCGTTGCTGAAGCCGTAATCTGGCTACCGACACTGCCACCATAAAGCGCTTGTTCAAGCAGCACATGCGCGATTCCGGCCCGGATCTGGCGGTCAAAATCATTGTAGTTCCCTTCGAAATAAAGGAAGATACGCCGACCGACAATATGGGTTATTCCGCCCGTATTATAGTTGTATTGTGTCTCATTTTGCAAACCGATATTGCTTTGCCGCACATCGCTGAGGCGGTTAAAGATCACAAACTGAAGCTTATCCTGCAAAGATGTTTCAAGCATCCCGGCAATTTGAGGGATTTCTGTTTGTGCGATATAAGCCGTGTAAGCCGCCAGGTGTTCACCATTCAAATAAAAATAGGTGTCAAAATCTTCGAAACGGTAATACGTCCACAAAAAGTCGGAAAAGCTAACGCGGCTACGCCCAAAATTTTGTTGCGAACCATAATAGAACTGGGCAGGTACAGTCAACGGAAGCAATACGAATGCAAAGGCTGCTGATATCGCTGACCTGATTAAAAATCTCCTGAAGTTCTTTTGTACCGCCATGTTTAAAAGATGAACAGCTAAATTACTATATATTCTTTTAACGGGGTTTTCCGGCTTATTGTATTTTTGCAGGCAACCCATATTGCAATTAAATTATAACGTATGATCCGTATCAAAGTTTTTACATTCAATCCTTTCCAGGAAAACACCTATATACTGCACGACAACACCGGCGAATGCATTATTATTGACCCCGGCTGTTACACTACTGTCGAAGAGAAAGAACTCTCCGGTTACATAAAAGACAACAACCTGAAACCTGTGGCGCTGATCAACACGCATACGCATATTGATCATATTCTTGGAAACAATTTTGTTACCCTCACCTATGGCTTAAAGCCACAAATTCACAGGGCGGCAGAGGTGTTTCTTGAATCGGCGCCGGAGCATGGGGTCATGTTTGGTTTGCGGGTCAGTGAATTGGCTTTGCCCGAAAAATATCTGGAGGACGGAAAAATATTCAGGTTTGGAAATTCCAATCTCGAGATTCTTTATACTCCCGGTCATGTTGATGGTTCTGTTTGCCTTGTGAACCATGAAGACCGGTTCGTAATCTCAGGCGATGTACTCTTTAATGGAAGTGTAGGACGTACCGATTTACCAACAGGGGATTTCGATCTGCTGGAAGAAAGCATCAAAGAAAAACTATATACCCTGCCTGATGATTATGTTGTGCATCCGGGGCATGGGCCTGCCACAACCATTGGTGAAGAAAAATCGGGGAATCCTTTTGTGAAAGCGTAAGTGGACAAAGAAACAAGAAGTAAGAGACAAGAGACAAGGGGCGAGGGACGAGTCAGGGAGCAATGGAGAAGGGGAGACCAGGGAAGGGATGTTGTTCATGGGAAAGGATCAGAAATGGTTCATCATCTGGTTGGCAGTTTCGGCAATTTTAGTTGCATCGAGACGGTTCATACAATCAAAATGTTTTTCAGGGCATTTTTTAAAACCTATTTTGCTACATGGGCGGCATTTCAAACCCTTGACTTCAAAAACTACTGACTTATTTTCTGATTCCTGCGGAAGGTAAGGGTACATCCCAAAGACAGGCACTGTATTTCCCCATAGAGAAATTATCTTTTTATTGAACGCTGCCGCAACATGCATCAAACCAGTGTCGTTGGTGATGATCAGGCCGGCTTGTTTCACAAGAGCTGCTGAGCGGGTTAATGAAAATAGCCCGCAGGCATTGAATACTTTGTGAGGAAATTCCCTGGCAATAGTTTCACCACTTTCAACATCTTCCTTTCCTCCAAGCAGCGCCACCGGACTCTTAAGCAAATTACAAACTTCGGCAACTTTCTCAATCGGGAAAATTTTGGTGTTATGCCTGCCACCAATCACAAAACCAATGAATGATTGCTGATGTGTGGCTGGCAGCCATGAAGGGTCAAACTGGTCTGCTTCAGGAATAAAAAAATCAAGGCCTTGTTTGTCATTTTTTAAGTTCAGGGCGTGTGCTGCTTCAAAATAGCGATCCACAATATGAAATGCGGGCAAGCGGTTGATCTTAAAGTTAACCAATAACCATTTCTCAATGTTGAGTTTTCTGAAAGTGCCGGAAGGGCGATGAAGTTTCAACCTGAGCAATTTTGAGCGTAGGCTGTTGTGCAGATCAATTACAAAATCAAAATTTTCTTTTTTGAGCTGCACGGCAAGATCCGATACACTCTCATCGAGGTAATGAAGGTGATCAATATATGGATTGGCGCTTAAAACATCAGAGTATTGCTTTTTGGTGCAATAATGAATCTCAACGCCAGGCAGTTGATTTTTCAAACATCGCACTACAGGTGTTGTGAGCACGATATCGCCAATGGAACTGAAACGTATGATGAGTATTTTTTTCAAGTTGCCGTATTTCTGCAAACGTACTGAAATTTTAGGTTTCTGTCTGATGGCTGCCATCCGAATAAACAACAATCGGGCTGCGAGCCGGGTCATGCAATTGTACTACTTTTGCACCATGCTTTATATTGACACCCACACTCATTTATACCTCAGCGCTTTCGATGAAGATCGTCATGAAGCCGTTAAGCGGGCTCTGCAAAAAGGGGTTCAATATATGTTGCTGCCCAATATTGACAGCACATCAGTGGAACCAATGCATAAGCTCTGTTATGCCTACCCTGGAAATTGCTTTCCTATGATGGGATTGCACCCCACATCAGTAAAAGAGAACTGGAAAGAAGAATTGCAGCTTGTTGAAGAGTATTTATCAAAACGCAAATATTGCGCAATTGGCGAGGTAGGGCTTGATTTTTATTGGGACATGACCTTCAGGAAAGAGCAGGAGGAAGTTTTCAGAAGGCAGGCAGAACTTGCACTAGCTTATAATCTGCCACTGGTGATTCACTCCCGGAAATCAATAGATGAAATCATCCTGATGCTAAGGGAAATGAATGAACCCCGACTAAGAGGTGTTTTTCATTGCTTCTCCGGTTCGCTTGAGCAGGCTCAAAACATCATAGCGTTGAATTTTAAATTAGGTATTGGTGGGGTGATTACTTTTAAGAACTCGAAACTTGGCAAAACAATCCAGGCAGTAGGCATAAAACAGATTGTACTGGAAACCGATTCTCCGTTCATAAGCCCGGTTCCATACAGAGGAAAGCGCAACGAAAGCGCATTTATTCCGCTTATTGCCGCCCACGTAGCTGAGGTTTATGGGATCACAGTGGCTAAAGTTGCTGAAATTACTTCCGAAACAGCCTTGCAGTTATTCAATACTTTGCCGGGTAAAATCAAATAATTTCATGGAAGAAAAAACTCAAATTCTCGTGATTTACACGGGTGGGACCATTGGCATGATGCTCGATAAGGAAAGCGGCGCACTTAAACCTTTCGATTTTGAGCACTTGTATAACAGCATCCCGGTGCTGGCCAATTTCAATTGCTGTATTGATGTCCACACATTCGATCCGGTGATTGACTCCTCCAATGTGAACCCGGAATTCTGGGTCACACTTGCAGGTGTAATAGAAGAAAATTACGAAAAGTATGATGGTTTTGTAGTCCTCCACGGTACGGACACGATGTCTTATTCTGCATCTGCTATGAGTTTTATGCTTGAGAACCTGAACAAGCCTGTCGTGTTTACCGGTTCGCAACTGCCAATGGGAATGATAAGGACTGATGGAAGAGAAAATTTTATTAACGCAATCGAAATTGCCGCTGCTAAAACCGATAATACCCCTATTGTTCCGGAAGTAAGCATATATTTTGAAAATAAACTGTTCAGGGGAAACCGCACCAACAAGTTCAATGCAGAAAACTTTAATGCTTTTGTATCGGGTAACTACCCGGCATTGGCTGAAGTTGGCGTTCACATACGATACAATACCAGCCATATTCTCAAGCCGAATTTCAAACGGTTGAAGGTTCATAAAAAGCTAGAACCAAACCTCGCCATCTTGAAGTTGTTTCCAGGGATAACGGAAAATATAGTACGCTCCACGCTTGAAACTGCCGGCTTGAAGGCATTAATACTTGAAACGTATGGTTCGGGCAATGCGCCTACGGCAACCTGGTTCATACAAGCATTAAAAGAAGCCATTAAAGAAAAGGATATCATTATATATAATGTGACCCAGTGCAAGGGAGGATCGGTTGAGATCGGAAAATATGAGACCAGTATTTCTTTGGGGCAGATTGGGGTAATCGGGGGTTTTGACATAACAACTGAATCCGCCATTACAAAGCTTATGTATCTTCTGGGAGGCGAATATTCAAAAAAAGATGTTGAGAAGTTGCTTCAGACACCGTTAAGGGGGGAGATGAGTTTAACGGATAACTCCTGATTTGCCTAAGGGTAAATATTTTAATCCATTAAATAAAAATCCTACATCGTTTCTATTGTAAATAATTTTTATAATTTAGCTGCCCAAAATGAGCAAGGGAAAACCTGGATACTCTTTGGGAGAGGTGGCCGAGTGGTCTAAGGCGCACGCCTGGAAAGTGTGTGTTCCGCGTGAAACGGGACCGAGGGTTCGAATCCCTCTCTCTCCGCAGCTTTAAAGTGCATGTGAAAACTAAATTATATCCGTGAATTAAAAATTAATCGCAATCATCTATGAAAAAATTAATCACTTTGCTGACCATTGCAGGAATGCTGATGTTCGGTTTCTTAAAACAGGTTAACGCACAAGAAGTAACCCCTGATACTACGGCTGAGGTTGCCACCGAACAAACCGAAGTTGCTCCAGTTTCTGATGAAACTCCCGCAACACTCACACCTCCAAGTACCGAAGGGAAAACTTTTCACCAGATCCTGAAAGAAAAATTTATCGAAGGTAGCCCGGCGTTTATGGGTATCGTACTCCTCGTACTCATTTTCGGACTTGCGTTAGCTATTGAGCGTATCATTTATTTGAACCTTTCAACAACCAACACCCAGAAACTGCTGAACAATGTAGAAGCAGCGCTTGAAACAGGCGGTTTGGAAGCAGCAAAAGAAATTTGCAAAAATACCCGTGGCCCGGTTGCAAGTATCTTTTATCAGGGATTGGATCGTTACAACGAAGGTCTTGATGTTGTTGAGAAATCAATCGTTTCTTACGGCAGCGTATTAATGGGCCGCCTTGAGAAAGGTTTATCATGGATAGCTTTGTTCATAGCTCTTGCGCCTATGCTTGGGTTCCTTGGTACAGTAATCGGGATGGTTGGAGCATTTGATGCTATTGAAGCAGCAGGTGATATTTCCCCATCAATCGTTGCTGGTGGTATCAAGGTTGCTTTGTTGACAACCGTATTTGGTTTGATCGTTGCCATCATTCTGCAGATTTTCTATAACTATATTCTTTCAAAGATTGACAGCCTTGTTAACGACATGGAAGACAGCACGATTTCTTTTATAGAAATCCTGGTCAAGAATGAAGTGAAAAACAAAAAACACGTGTAATAATGGAAAAAAACCTCACTGTTAGGATATTCAAG
This sequence comes from Bacteroidales bacterium, assembly GCA_014860575.1. Taxonomy (NCBI): domain Bacteria; kingdom Pseudomonadati; phylum Bacteroidota; class Bacteroidia; order Bacteroidales; species Bacteroidales bacterium. Next base: position 128,350 of record JACZJK010000005.1, on the reverse strand, counting down.
ATAATCTCGCTTATCCTGATTCTTGGCGCTGTAATCGGCATTGTGCTCGTATGGACACAAAGCGAAGCAGCCATGAAAGAGAATGTTGGGCTTCAGAACAGAATCCTGAACCCTTACTTTGCGATTGCATACATAGCCCTTGGTTTATGCGTATTGCTTGCACTGCTGTTTCCAATCATCAACATCATTTCACAACCCAAAAATGCAATTCCTGTTTTGATTGGCATTGGGGTTATTGTAGTATTAGGTGTTATAGCTTTTGCCATTTCCGACAATGAATTTAATACCCTTCAATTGAGGGCATATAAAATCACTGAAAGTGGTTCACGACAAATTGGCGCTGCACTCATTGCCACCTATTTCATTGGCGGTGCTTCTATTCTTGCTATTGTTTATGCTGAGATTTCGAATCTAATAAAAAAATAAAACCTATTAATAATGGCGAGACCAGTAAATGAAATCAATGCCGGTTCAATGGCTGACATCGCCTTCCTGCTGTTGATTTTCTTTCTTGTAACCACTACCATGGATGTTGATTCAGGGATAGTGCGCAGGCTTCCACCGCCCATTGACCCAACTGTGGAACCACCTCCGGTTAGAGAAAGAAATATTATGAATGTTCTAGTTAACAGCCGCGATGCATTGTTGGTTAACCGTGAACCAGGCGATTTGACCATGTTACGTCAACGAGTGAAGGCTTTTATTCAAAATCGTGAAAATCGTGGTGATTGGCCGGAAAAACGATTGGATACCATTCCCCCTTTTGGTGAAGTATTTGTTTCAAGGGGTGTAGTGTCCTTAAAAAATGACCGTGGTACTTCGTACGATATGTATATACAGGTGCAAAACGAGTTGGCTGCCGCATTCAGCGAAATGCGTAATGAACTTGCCATGGAAGAATTTGGCTTGCGATACGACCAACTGGATAACCCCGAATGGCTGAATGCTATCAATAAAGCGATTCCTGTAGCGATCTCAGAGGCTGAACCAGAAGATGTAGGAGGAAATTAGTATGTCAAGATTCAGAAAAAAAGGCGGTAAAAAAGTTCAGGCCATCTCAACAGCATCTTTGCCCGATATCATTTTCATGCTCTTATTCTTTTTCATGGTAACAACGGTTATGCGTGAAACAACCTTAATTGTAAGGGTGAAATTGCCATCCGCTACAGAGGTACAAAAAATTGAAAGAAAATCCCTGGTAAGTTATATCTATGTCGGGCCTCCTATGCGATCACAGATTTATGGAACCGAATCCCGTATTCAGCTCAACGACCGTTTCGCAACAGTAAATGAAATTCAGGCATATATAATTGCTGAACGTGAAGCACGCGATGAAGTTGACAGGGGGCTTTTGACCACATCGTTAAAAGTGGATGAAGAAGTGAGAATGGGAATTGTAACCGATGTAAAGCAGGAGCTTAGAAAAGTGGGCGCATTTCGTATCAACTACTCCACCCGCAAGAGAGCTAATAATTAATTAATTACGGATAAAAGTAAAAGGAGAGCGCAGCGAAGCTGCGCTCTCCTTTTACTTTTATCTCACTTCTCCCCGCTTCTCCGATAATCTGTGAATTGCAAGAAATAGCAACAATACCGTAATCACGCTTCCTATCACCCAGATTGGTTCAGAAAATTGACCAATTTCCTGATAGTCGGTTTCAAGTAAGTCTTTACGAAATAAATAAGCGGAAAGTACCGCGGCTGCATTGTTAAAAAAATGTACCAAAATCGGAACCCATAACGATTTGGTGATCACAAACAAATAACCAAACATGATACCCAGGATGGTTCGGGGCAGAAACCCATAAAACTGCAAATGCATTGCACTGAAGATAATGGCTGTAATGAGTATTGCCCAATGTATATTTTTGAACCATTGGTGAAACACCTTTTGCAATACTCCCCTGAAAAGTAACTCTTCACCAATGGCAGGCAATACTGCAATCATAAGAAGGTTAAATAAAAATCCACCTATTGAGGTTGTTTTTAAAAAAGCATAGGATAATTGTTGTAAATCTTCCTCAGATTGCTTCAACCATTCTTCCAAACCTTTCATCCAATCCGGGAAGTGGATCAGTTCATTGATGCCCGCTGACCAATGCACCAGGGGCAAAGCGGCAAAAATCATCAGTGTACTCAAGGCTACAATTCCTAATCCGGGATTTAGGTCTAATTTCAAGTATGATTTTACATTACCACCTACGAGGTAAGCAAAAATCAACGGTGGAATAACAAACAGCCCAATTTGGTTCAGAACCTGGAAATACTTCAGTAAGTCAATTACCTGATCATTTTCAAAATCAGTCATATTAGTAAGCACGAAAAGGAAGTCATCAAAGAGCAGCCCTGCAATAAGCCAGCCAATACTCATTATCGCCAGCATCGAAAGCAACGCAATCAGCGTAAGAAGAATAATCTTTTTAAAAGGCGACAGATGACTGAAAATTCCGGGAGTAATCATAAGCGTTTTTTAATTCGGGTGGCATAATTCTAAAAGCTGGCCGGATAATTGTTGTCAAGCGATAAAAAACCAACGGATAATGCACCAAAATTAATACAAAGGAAAGATAATTTCTCAATCACAACGCTTGATTTACCAACTTACTATCACTATATTTGCTCCAATAATTTTCATAAATCTCATTGTTCCATTAAAAACCTTTAATTATGACTGGACTAAACAAAGTAATCCTGATTGGCAACCTTGGAAAGGACCCTGAAGTCCGCACCTTCGAGGACGGCACAAAAGTGGCAAATTTCTCACTTGCAACCACTGAATCGTACAAAAACAAAGACGGCAACAAGGTTGAGCAGACCGAATGGCATCGCATTGCATTATGGAGAGGGCTGGCTGATGTTGCTGAAAAATATCTCCGTAAAGGGAAATCAATTTTCGTTGAGGGTAAAATTACAACACGAAAATATACCGATAAGGATGGTGTTGAACGCTCCATCACTGAAATTATTGGAGATAACATGATCATGCTCGGCTCCCGCCAGGATGGTGGTGAATACAGCCCGCCGATTGAGGACACCCATAAATCAAACGCTCCTGAGCCAGCAATATCAGAACCGGCTGACGACCTGCCTTTCTAGTCCGTTCAACATTTTCATTGACCAAGCCGAGTTTAAATAATTTAAACTCAAACCTGATGCACTTGAATTATTCATTGCAATACTATATTTTTGCAGTGTTTTTCAAACAGTTATCATTAAATCATTTCAGCATTGGACGCTAGTGACCCTGAGCCTCTTCAACAGGCAGTTGACCTTACCTCAGGTATTTTGTTGCAACCCCTTTCATCTGAAGTAGTAATCCTTTTCATAGGAATGGGATTGCTGCTTTATTTATCTGCCCTGATATCAGGCTCTGAAGTAGCCTTTTTTTCATTAACCCCTGAACATTTGAACAGTCTTCGTTCGAACTCCACGAGGCTGAACCAACGCGTACTTGAATTGCTTGCTACGCCTAAGAAACTATTGGCAACCATCCTGATAGCCAATAACTTTATAAATGTTTCCATTATCATCCTCTCAACATTTATAAGCACGAGACTTTTCAGCTTTGATGCTTCCCCGATACTGATATTTATCCTGCAGGTTTTAGTTGTTTCAGTGCTTATACTTTTACTTGGCGAAATACTGCCAAAAATGTTTGCAGCAAATTTTGCCCTTGTATATGCCACAAGAATATCAGGTTTATTGAAGAGCCTTGGCATAATCTTTCATCCGCTGAGTTCCCTTCTGGTTAATTCAACTTCTTTCATTGACAAGCACATCAAACGAAAAGGTCATGAAGTATCCCTCAGCGAGTTAGGTGCAGCCATTGATATTACCGCAGACAACAATACGGCGCAAGAAGAAAGAAATATACTCAAGGGAATTGTAAAATTCAGCGATATTGAGGTTAAGGAGATCATGAGATCGCGTATTGATGTCACCGCTGTGGAAATAAACACCTCTTTTGCTGAATTACATAGTGTGATCCTCAACTCAGGATATTCAAGGATTCCGGTTTATGAAGACTCATTTGATATGGTGCAGGGAATCCTTTACATCAAAGACCTGCTTCCCTACCTGGATAAGCCTACTACTATCACCTGGCCTGATCTGTTGAGGCCTGCCTTCTTTGTTCCGGAAAATAAACGCATTAACGATCTATTACAAGAATTCAGATCGAAAAAAATTCACATGGCGATAGTGGTTGACGAATACGGCGGCACTTCAGGTATCATTACCCTTGAGGATATCATCGAAGAGATTATTGGTGAAATTAACGATGAATTTGATGTAGAAGCGGAAGACATAACCTACTCAAAAATTGATGCCCGTAATTTTATTTTTGAGGGTAAAACCTTGCTTAACGACTTTTGTAAGATCATTGGAATTGAAGATAAAATATTTTCGAGGGTAAAAGGAGAATCGGATACATTGGCCGGATTGCTGCTAGAATTAATGGGTAAAATTCCTTTAAAAGATGAAACCGTTGAGTACGACAATTTTGTGTTTAAAGTAGAAGCAGTAGATAAGCGCAGGATCAAACGAATACAGGTTACTATCAAAAATCTCCACAAATTGTAATGCCGATGCACGCCCGGATAGTTCAAATAAGTCTGCTTGTATTGCTTCTCTTTGCTGCATGTTCACCAACTCCCGTGCCCAAGCCAAGATCCTTCTTCAGGATTGACATGCCGGAAAAAAACTATCAGAAATTCGAAAACGGGTTCCCATACTCATTTGAGTACCCCACTTATGCAAATATTTTAATTGACCCATCACCGACTGCTGAGCCCTGGTGGATCAATATTGACATACCAAGGTTCAAGGCAAGAATCCATCTCAGTTATAAAAGCGTTGACAATAACCTGCCTGAATATCTCGACGATACGCATAAACTACTCACCAAACATATCTCAAAAGCATCTGGTATCAGGGAAGACATTATTGTTAACCAAGAAGGAAATGTGTACGGTATTATCTATAACATACGCGGTACCGGGGTTGCAAGCACCTGTCAGTTTTATGTAACTGACAGCACGCGTCACTTTCTACGCGGTGCATTATACTTCAACGTGGTACCCAATAATGATTCTCTAGCCCCGGTTATCGAATTTCTGAAAGAAGATATTCAGCATATGGCGATGACCTTGCAGTGGAAATCAGAATGACCTCCCGGGAAATTCATTTTATCCATCCTTTTAATTGTGGTTTTTCTGATATGTTTCTTGCGAAACAATTACTTTTGTTGTTCGTTCGAATTCCTGCACGCTGATGCTCTAAACCTAACCTTAACGGTCATGAAAAAGTTCTACTTATTTCTCAGTTTCTCGTTTATCTCAATTCTGCTAATTGCTCAAACACCTAATTACTCTCGGATAAAAGTGCCTGAAGGCGCAACCCAGGCCCTCACAATGCTGCAACTTGGCATCAACCTCGACAATGCCTATTTTCTTGAAGATGGCTCCCTGATCGTTGAAGCTTCTTCCAAAGAACTTGAAATATTACAGGAAAACACTCTTGGCTTTGAGGTTCTCATTGCCGATATAAGTAAGTATTATGCAGAACGCAGTCTGTTGTCCGAACCTTTGGGTGAATCGCAAACCCGCGACATTCTTTCAGAAACTTACCCTGTTCCTGAAGGGTTCGCATTAGGTTCGCACGCAGGGTTTTGCACCTTAGAGGAATATCATACCCACCTCGACAATTTACATGCTACTTACCCTGGACTCATCACTGCAAAGATGCCTTTAAGCGAAACTACAATTGAAGGACGCCCGATTTATTATGTAAGGATAGCCAATGATACAGTGCCCGGCGAAAAACCAAAGGTGTTGTACACTGGTATGATCCATGCCCGCGAAGCAATTGGGATGCAGCATTTGCTGTTCTTTATGTATTACATCCTTGAGAATTATGATTCCGACCCTGAAATACAATACCTGGTTGATCATGCTGAACTTTATCTGGTTCCAATGGTAAACCCCGATGGATATGCGTATAATATTCAAACTAATCCGAATGGCGGTGGCATGTGGCGCAAAAACCGAAAAGCAAATACTGGCGGAAGCTATGGAGTTGACCTCAACAGGAATTTTGGCTATATGTGGGGTTACGATAATACTGGTTCTTCGCCAACACCCAGCAGTGATACCTACCGCGGAACAGGCCCGTTTTCAGAACCTGAAACCCAGGTAATCCGCAATCTTTGTGCTGAAATCCCTTTCACTAAAGCATTAAACTATCATTCCTATTCTAACCTGCTGCTCTCCTGCTGGGGTTATATGTCAAGTGCAACTCCTGACAATGAAACTTACATGAAACACTCCCAAATCATGACCTCTGATAACGGTTATACCTATGGACCTGCAAGCACAATACTCTACAATGTGAATGGTGGATCGGACGATTGGATGTACGGTGAACAACTCACAAAACCCAAGATTTTTGCCTATACGCCGGAAGTTGGATCAACTAATGATGGATTCTGGCCTTCAGTAAACCGTATCATACCCCAATGCCAGGAGAATATGTACCAGAGCCTTATGGCGGGTTTTCTAAGTCTTCAATATGCCGAAGCTAAAGTTGTAAACCCTCCGGTTACAAAAAAGTTGAACAGTCATCTGGTTTTTGAAATTGAAAGGCTTGGTTTCCAGGATGGTGGCGAATATACAGTTTCTCTTGAACCACTTGGCGAAAATATCCTCAGCACAGGCGACCCATTGTTATTCCTGGATATGGAACAGTTAGAAAAAAGAATTGACTCAATTTCATATAGTCTTGACCCGGAAATCAGTGGCGGCACAGCGATAGAGTTTATGATTGGAGTTGATAATGGCTCGTATACTAAATATGATACAATACAAATCTGGTACGGATTGTCAGAAACTGCATTTATTGACCCCTGCAACAACCTGCTGGGTTGGACAGGCAACTGGGGACTTTCTAATTTTCAATATGTTTCACCTCCATCTTCTATAACAGATTCCCCTTCAGGAAACTATCCCTCTTCAGGAAGCCGGACCATTACTACCAGCAGCCAGGTTGCTATTCCGAACGCGGCAACAGCTTACCTGAAATACTACGCCCGCTGGGATATCAACGGCATGGGCGCTTATGTACAGGCTAGAATTTCAGTAAATAATGGTGGAAGCTGGTCGCCACTTGCGGGCGAATACACCCGTCCCGGTTTATTTACAGCCGTTGCCGGTCAACCAGTTTATAGTGATAAGCAGCTTGATTGGGTTACCGAAACGATTGACCTGAGCAATTATATGGGTCAGAACGTTCTTATCAGGTTTCATTTGTATAGTTCAAGCTGGGGAACAAGCACTGCCGATGGGTTTTATTTCGATGATATTGAAATCGTATCGGTTCCGTTTACCACACCTGTAAATGCGTTGTTTGAAGCCAATGAAACATTGATAATGGAAGGTTCGGAAGTGACATTCAGCGATGTCTCGATAGGAAACCCTGATACATGGCAATGGAACTTTGAAGGTGGGGAACCTCTGGTTTCCGTGATTCAGAACCCGGTTGTTGTGTATAACTCTCCTGGAAGTTATGATGTGCAACTCACAGCGTCCAATGAGTTAGATAACGATACTTTCCTCGCAAACTCCTACATCCTTGTACTTGATTCAATCCTTTGCAAACCCGAAGTTTTAGCAGGCAATGACACCATAATTCTGCCCTGGGAAACCTTCACTGCTACAGCAGCGCTGGTTGAGAATTACCAATCGTTGCTGTGGTCAACTTCCGGTGACGGAACCTTTGATGACGCTACATTGCTGCATACAACCTATATACCGGGCAGCAACGATATCCAGCTTCAACGTGCATATCTAACGTTAACAGGTTTGCCGGTGTATGATATCTGCAGCAGCGCTTCACATACACTTGAGCTTTCAATTATTGACTATACCGGAATCGGTAAAGTGGAAGGCGATGAAATCATGGTTTATCCAATTCCGGCCAATGATCATATCAAGATTGATTTTGGAGGAACATCACCCTCAGGATTGATTGAACTAATGAACCTTACCGGTGAAACGATCATGGCAGATGAAATCAGCAATGCATCAACACTCCTTTACGATCTGAGCAGGTTCAGACAAGGAATCTATTTGTTGCGGTTCACAACAGGAGAAAAGGTTATGGTAAAGAAAATCCTCCTGATCAGGTAAATATCCTAAGGAGCTTAGGGTTCGAAACTAAGCAATTTTGTCGCTTTTCTTGTGATGCAGTAATGCAGTAATGCAGTTTGGAGTGTTGGAGTAATGGTACTCGGTGGCTGAGCTTGTCGAAGCCTAGAATGATGGAGTGACTTGTCCGCCAAAAGAACGGGAATGTGGGTTGGTGGCAGATGGAATAGTGGAATTACTAATTCAAAATACCAGATTTAAGATTCGTAAATCTACAAATGACTTATTGTGAAATGAAATTTTAGCCTTTAGGTTTTGGGCTTTGGATTTTGATCTTTGATTGATTGGTGAGATGGAGTGAAAGATTGGGTTTTACTAGAATATACCATACATCATGCGGCCTATCATAAAATAAATGAACAGGCCCACAATGTCATTGGAAGTGGTTATAAATGGCCCTGTTGCCAGGGCTGGGTCTATTTTGAACCTGTCGAGGGCCAGCGGAACAAAGGTCCCGAAAATAGCTGCAAATGAGATAACAGCCAACAGGGCAACGCTTACAGTTATGCTAAGCGCCATGGAATGATCGAAAATAATACTATAAGCCAGTAGCAGAGTTGAGCAAATGATTCCGTGCAACAGACCCAGGGAAAACTCTTTTAACAGCTTAGGCACAATCCCGCTCCGGCTCAACGAGTTGTTGGCCAATCCCTGTACCACCAGCGCCGAACTTTGAACGCCCACATTACCTCCCATAGCGGCAATCAGGGGCATGAAAAAAGCCATTTCGGGATAAATCTTGATTTGTGGTTCGTAAATACTAATCACACGCGAACCAATAATACCTCCAAAGAGTGCGACCAGCAACCAGGGTAAACGGGCGCGTGAAAGAATCCACAAACTATCAGTACTTTCAATGTTTTCAGAAATACCGGACATCAATTGATAATCCTTGTCGGCTTCATCCTTGATCACATCCACAACGTCATCAATGGTGATGCGACCCAACAACCGACCGAGGTCATCCACCACCGGAACAACCACAAGGTCATATTTTTGCATCATGTTAGCAACCTCTTCGGCTTCCATATTGGCGTTCACAGAATGGATGTCTCCATCAATTATTTCCAGCACTTTGGCTTTGGCCGGTGCAAGCATAATATCCTTCAGCGAAACGATGCCCTGCAAGATATTGCGATCGTTCACCACATAAACAACATAAAAATGCTCCATCTCCTCGGCCTGCTTACGAATGGATCGCATACAGGCTGTCACAGACCAATCCATGTTTACCTTTACCAATTCCTTGGCCATTAATCCACCGGCAGAGTCTTCAGGGTAATTCAGCAGGTCGGCGATGTTGGCTGCCTGTTCTTCATCTTCGATATGTGAGAGCACTTCTGAGCGAACCGAAAGCGGGAGTTCGGAAATCAAGTCAGCGGCGTCATCGGAATCGAGATTATCAACATAGCGCCGGGCGATGTCTTTCGAGGAAATATTCTCAAGGAAATCTACTCGTACATCTTCCTCGAGTTCCATGAGCACGTCGGCGGCTTCTTCTCCATCCAACAAAGTAAAAACGTATTTTGCCTCATCGAGATCAAGGTCTTCGATGATTTCAGCAATATCGGCCGGATACAATTCATCCAGCATCTGCCGCACATAATGCTGATCCTGGCGCTCAATGGCGTCGGACAGTGTGCTGAGATATTCCCTGGTTAATACGAATTGCATAACTATAGGATTTGGGATGTTTCAGAAAAACAGTGGCGAAAGTACAACATTTCAGGAATCTGATAGAATCCGCACAAGGATTAAGAACGGCGGTCAACCCAAGTCTGAAATCTTTTTTTACCACATAGACACAGTAGACACATAGAGTTCATATAGAGCCTTCTATTATGTGAACTATGTGTCTATGTGTTTCATAACACTTGTCGGAGAAGGATTATTTCACCATCATTTTCCCAACCACGCTTCCAGCGGAGGTTTGTAGCCGGGAAAAATACAAGCCGGGAGCAAATTCATTTTTATTGATGCTGAATTTATGAGACCCAGCCGGAAGGTAACCCACAAAAACTGATTTCACTTTCTTGCCAGTGAGATTATAAATTTCAATTTGGCTGTGTGAACCATCAGCAAGATAGAAACTTAAAGCGCTGCCCTCAGTGAGGGGGTTAGGAAAAATACCAAGCTGATGAACCGGTTCTTCAATTTCTGGAATACCAACAGTGGTGAGAAAATGTGCAATAAAATCCTCGGTAATTTTCAAATCAGCGTAAAATCCCCAATCCGATAAAAATGCTAATTCAAAATAATCATAATCCCCTGACAGAGAAATTCCAGGAGGGAATGTAAGTGTGAACGGATCAATATAGTTTGTATATCCTGCCACAATGCCTTCGAGAAGAATGTTAACCCCCAGGCAACACATATCAGGGTTCCAGACAACAAATTCCATCACCAGCGAATCTGTTCCCACAGTTTTGAATTCCATGGATGAGAATCCATGGGCATAAGCCACTTCCACGGTATCGCTGCTACGAATGGCCATGATCGTATATTTAGGCGGGAAATACGGGTCAAACTCTGTATCATCAATAAACTGGTAAGTTGAATCCACAGAGGTGAGCAATGTTTCATTGAGCGGCACATCCATATTTTCGATCCGATAGATATTGCAACCCAGTATTGGATCGCCGCTTATAGCCCAGGCATCCCAGCTAACGCTTACCTGAATGGTGTCGCCCTGGGCAAAGCTGTAAGTGTTTTTAATCTGAGCCGAAAGTTGCAGGCTCAGGCATGTTAAAATGATAAGTGGTAAATGTGGTTTCATGAGGTTGGGGGTTATGGTTAATTAATTACGCTTTACACAAATTCATTTTGCTTATCGCTGCTATTTCAAAGTCAGTAATACTCGTGGTATCTAAGACAATCTTATCATCACTTACCCTTACTCCAAAATGAAAATTTTCATTTTTTGTCATGAAAGAATACACGGCTTTGCACCTACATTCCTGCAGATTGCAAATAAGTGTATGGTAGCAAGTATCCGTTTATTATTCGCTGGTTTATTGCCGGTATTCGTAAAATCAACTGGTTTTTTTTACCTAAAAGGCTGCAATTTTCCAGCTCCACCCGGTTCGCAAAATCAAAGAAATGCTTAATTTCACGGCTCGAAAAATAAACCCCTGCCATATGAGAACATTGCTTGTTGTCTTACTTTGTTTCATCACCGTAAATGCCTTTCCCGGCTTCGATGATTACTTTGCCTTTAAAACCCTGCGGCTTGATTATTTCCGCACCGGCAACCACGAAACCGAAATCATCAGCATTGATGAAATGATTGAAGAACCCTATTGGGGCGGTTCAAAAACCAAGCTGATTGATGCATTCGGTTACGGAAACCATAAATTTGAAGTCTATGATTTTGCAACGGAAACCCTGATCTTTTCAAGTAGCAGCAGTTCGCTATTTTCGGAGTGGCAAACCACCGGTGAAGCCCGTGAAACCTGGCGCACATTCAACGAAACCCTGGTGTTCCCTTTTCCCTTGAATAAAATATATGTTGTGTTCAGTACACGGGATAAAAAAAACGTTTGGTTCGAAAACTTCCGCTATACCATTGATCCTACCAGCATTTTCATTTCGCGCGAACGCAAAGCGGTATATCCCGTATTTGAAGTTCGTGTGGCCACAGATTCATGGAAAGCGCTGGACGTTGTTTTCCTTCCCGAAGGTTATACCCAAAACGAAATGGCAAAATTCCGCAGCGACTGCCTGCGGTTCGCAGAATACCTGCTCAAGGCCAAACCCTTCAGTGAAAACACCGATCAGATAAACATCCGGGCGGTGCTTGCGCCTTCCGGCGAATCGGGCACTGATGTTCCCGGAACCAATACCTGGAAACAAACCGTGATGAACTCCAATTTTTACACTTTCGGTTTGGATCGCTATCTCACCACCATGGATGTGAAAAACACGCGCAACCTGGCTGCCAATGTTCCTTACGATCAGATTGTTATTCTGGTAAACAGTCAGCAATACGGTGGCGGCGGAATTTATAACTATTATGCGATCACTACCACCGACCACCTGCGTTCCGATTATGTGTTCATACATGAATTCGGGCATTCCTTTGCCGGACTGGCCGACGAATATTACAGTTCGGAAGTGGCTTATAACGATTATTATGACCTCGCAACAGAGCCCTGGGAACCCAACATCACCACAATGGTTGATTTTCAAGCAAAATGGCAAGACGTGCTGGATGCTGAAACCCCGGTTCCCACACCCGGCGAAGATCAATACAAAACCACCGTTGGCGTGTTTGAAGGCGGTGGCTATACTGCAAAAGGGGTTTACCGCCCATTTTACGACTGCACCATGAAATCAGCAGGCTACGATAATTTCTGTCCGGTTTGTATCCGTGCGATCCAAAGGAAGATTGAGTTTCATAGCAACTAGGTAAAGTTCAAAATTCAAAGTCCTCGCCGTGGCGGAGATTTAGGGTCAAAATGATATTTCTGCATGGTTTCATGATTTTATCCGTGAATCCGTAGCATAATAATTTTTATTCGTGCATTCGTGGCATCTTTGAATTTATTCGTGCATTCGTGGCAAATGAAAATTCCCGGTTTTTTCCGTAATTTGCACCCAAATCCTAATCCAACAATATCTCATTATAAAAATTAACGCAACATGCTAAAGTCCTTAACCTCACTCCTCGATCTTGCCAAACAAAAAGGCGTTTGCCGCATCGCCGTGGCCGCCGCTGCCGATAAACATGTATTGGATGCCATCATGATGGCCAAACAGGAAGGTTTTGCCGACCCCATACTTATTGGCGAAAAAGCTGCTATTGAAAGTATTGCCAAAGAAATTGGCTTCAACCTCAGCGATGTTCATATAATTGATATTGCCGATCCTTACAAGGCATCCGTGGAGGCTGTTTCTCTCATCCGCAACAATAAAGCCGATATTCTGATGAAAGGTCTTGTGGGAACCGGCCCCATGCTGAAAGCCGTGCTCGACAAGGAAAACGGATTACGCAAGGGAGCAACCCTGAGCCATGTGGCATTATTCGAAACCCAGTTTTATCATAAATTGCTGGGAGTAACTGATGCCGCCATGAATGTTGCGCCTGAGTTTGAAGAAAAGGTCAGCATGGTTCAGAACGCCATTGAAGTATTCCACAAACTTGGAATCATGGAACCCAAAGTTGCTATTGTTTGTGCCGTTGAAACTGTGAATCCAAAGATGGAAGCCACTGTTCATGCTGCCATGCTCACGCAAATGAACCGTCGCAAACAAATCAAAGGATGCGTCATTGATGGGCCCCTTGCCCTGGACAATGCCGTTTCGACTGAATCAGCGCATCACAAAGGCATTGTAAGTGATGTTGCCGGTGATGTGGATCTGATTGTAACACCCGACATCAACACCGGAAACGTGCTTTACAAATCCATGAATTTCCTGGGCGGAGCTACAACAGCGGCAGTGATCATGGGGGCCAAAGTTCCGATTGTGCTTACATCTCGCGCCGATTCAGAGAAAAGCAAACTTATGTCAATTGCCTTGGCGGCAGCGATTAGTTAATATAAATTACCAACCAAGCCCATCATTATAAGCATGGAAGATTACAGAATACTGGCTATTAACCCCGGATCCACATCCACCAAGATTGCGGTTTACGCCGGCCCATCCCCTGTGTTCGTGAAAAATATCAGCCATTCAACTGAAGAATTGGCGAAGTTTGAGAAAATCACAGATCAGTACAGCTATCGTAAGGAAATCATTTACCGCGAAATGGAAGAAGCAGAGATCATGCTTCATCTGATCCGTGCCGTAATTGGTCGTGGCGGCTTGCTCAAGCCCATTCCTTCAGGCATTTATTATGTGAACGATAAAATGAAGGCTGATCTTCAGAACAGTCCGATGGGTGAGCATGCCAGCAACCTGGGTGGCTTGATTGCCGACGATATTGCCCGTTCCCTTCCTGATGCCAAAGCGTATATCACCGACCCCGTAGTTGTGGATGAGTTACAGGATATCGCACGCATTGCGGGCCATCCTGATTTCAAACGAATATCCATTTTCCATGCTCTGAACCAAAAAGCCGTTGCCCGCGCCCACGCCAAATCCATTATGAAATCCTATGAAGAACTGGATCTCATTGTCGTGCACCTTGGAGGTGGAATCACGGTTGGCGCACACAAAAATGGACAGGTGATTGATGTGAACCAGGGGTTGGACGGCGAAGGGCCATTCTCGCCTGAACGCAGCGGAACTTTGCCCAGCGCTGATTTGATCCGTGCCTGTTACAGTGGAAAATATACTGAGAAACAACTATTGAAAATGGTGAAAGGCGAAGGTGGAATGGTGGCCCACCTTGGAACCAACAGCGCCTACGAAGTTGAACAACGCGTTGAGGCTGGTGATGAAAAAGCCTTTCTTATCTTCGATGCCATGGCTTACCAGGTTGCCAAATATATTGGCGCAATGGCTACGGTGCTTTATGGCCATGTGGACGGTATCCTCATCACCGGGGGTATTGCAAAAAGCGCCTGGTTTGTGAACCGCATCATGTCGCGAGTTCACCGCATTGCTCCCGTGTATGTTTATCCTGGCGAAGATGAAATGCGCGCCCTTGCAATGAATGGATTAATGGTTCTTAAAGGCGAGATCCAACCCAGGGAGTATTTGTGATTTCTGATTTCAGATTTCGGATTTTAGATTTATCGAACCGAAACCGCAAATTGCCCACTACTACCCACGGCCAACTGCCGCTGCCTACTGCTACTGAATCCGCTTCCCCTCAAGCTCCTGTCCACCTTGCTTTAGGATCAAAGCAACGGTTTTACCATTTTCATCTTTGATAAACTCCAGCGAAGCCTCAACTACTTTCAGAAAGAAAACACTTTCAGATTCGGCAAAGAGTTCGTTTGTGCTCTGCCCGGTTGCCTGTGCCATAAGTTTGCCATCTTCGAGTGTGATATAGAGCACAAAACCTGGCATCAGTTCATAATTGCCTACATGGGTTTTTAGAATTTCTTCGGGAACCTCAATTTCCCTGCGCTTTTCCGGTAACGGCAATTCTGTTTTCTCCCAGGTTTCGGGAAGTCCGGTTGACGATTTCATAATCCCGGCTGCAACTTCGTTTAAGCGGTTCCGCGTAAACTCAATCTTCGTGAGTGAGTTTTCAAAGAAAAACTTTTCTGCCTCAAATGGAATGATGCGGAAAGTTCCGCCACCAACCCGTTGCGAGATAAGTTTACCATCTTCAATGTAGATATTGCGCTGGTTTCCGGAGCTGTTCTGATAAACGCCGGTGTATTCTTCAAGTTTTGACGCTTCTATTTCTACTTCCTTGTAATCGAAAGGCTTACCTAAGGCAAGTGCGGCAATTTTATGTGCTGCTTCGGTTCCTATGCAGGTGCAGTTCAAAAAGAGGACAACATATAAGTCTTCGGCAGGGAAATATGCTTCATGGGTCATAAAACCATTGATCCCGCCTCCGTGTGCTATCATAGGCGATCCCTGCACATCTCCCGGCATCCAACCATATCCATAATTGATCATGCTTCCGTTGTTCAGGGTGTAGTTTGTCCATGCGAGCGCCAGGGACTCCTGGCTGACTACTTTACCTGAAATAAGTGTACGGTTCCACCTGAACATATCTTCAACGGTTGACATGAGTGAACCGGCAGCATAAGGTTGGGTCATGCTCAGAAAGTTGGCATTCTCATAACCATGCTCACCTTGCTGGTATCCATAAGCGCGGTTCTTAAGTATATTCCTGTCATTGCCATACAAAGAATTTACCATTCCGGCAGGTTCGAACAGATGTTTACTCACATAATCCTCATAGGTTTGTCCACTTACCTTTTCAATAATATAACCCAGTAAAAAATACCCTGAATTATTATAACGCCATTCCTCTCCCGGTTCAAAATCTATAGGCTGGTCCTTGAAAAAATCTATCATTTCAAGCGGTGTGAAATCCTTCTTCATTACTTCCGGCGTCCAATCTTTCATGCCGGTATAACTTGCTATGCCTGAAGTATGCGTAAGCAGGTGATGAATAGTGATCTTATGATC
Organism: Bacteroidales bacterium; assembly: GCA_014860575.1. Classification (NCBI taxonomy): domain Bacteria; kingdom Pseudomonadati; phylum Bacteroidota; class Bacteroidia; order Bacteroidales; species Bacteroidales bacterium. Next base: position 112,109 of record JACZJK010000005.1, on the reverse strand, counting down.
GTGGGTCGGATAATCAGGGATAAATTTTGTGATCTCATCTTCAAGAGAAAGCTTTCCCTGCTCCATCAGTTGCAGAATAGCAACGGCAGTAAATTGTTTGGTGATCGAACCAATCCTGAAAATCATATCCGCTTGCATGGGAACGCCAAGTTCGAGGTTGGCCATGCCAATGCCTTTGTGATAAAGAATGTTACCGTTTTTGGCAACAAGCACGGCAACACCGGGGCCGTCCGCCTTGTAATCCTCTTCAAGGATTTTATCAATGGCGTTGCTTAACTGTTGATTTTCTTTTGTTTTGGGCTGAGCACTAACACTAAAAACAATGGCCAGTGTCAGGATGATGAAGGATAATGTTGATTTCATAGGAGGCATTTTTATTATTTGAATATCTGACGATACTTATAGGTTATTGGTTACAACTTCGTTTTTAATAGTTGAGAAGTTTTATACATTTGCTATTACAATCCGGATCACTAAGAAATAAACATTAATTCCCCTGCTATGGTTGAAGACAAATTTAATGAAATACAAGGTTTCTTTGCTAAGCATGTGAACCTTGAAAACATTGCAAAATACTCCCGTTACTTTAAGGATGGGTTCAAGGGCTATGGCATTGACCAGAAAACCTTCGAAGAACAGAAAGAGCATTGGATCGAAACATGGAAAGATGAAATGAGCCTTGATGACTATCTTGATCTCGGAGAACTATTGGTTCAGACAGGAAACTATGAAGAAGCTTCATTGGCAATTATGTTTGTTGCTTCAAGAAGGGAGCAATTCACTCCTGCAACCTTCGACCGCTTAGGCAAATGGTTCTCACTGGGAATGGATAACTGGGCCAACACCGATGTGCTTTGTATGCTTGTGTTGAAAAATTTCATGCTGGATAAGGTAATTGATTATCCGAAACTCGCAAGCTGGAGTATCGCTACTTCCGAATGGCAGCGCCGGACTGTGCCTGTAACATTGAATGAGCTGATCAAAACAGGCCTCACGCCCGACATTGCGTTACCATTGGTTGAACCCTTGATGATGGATGGTTCGGAATATGTGCAGAAAGGGATTGGAACATTATTGAGAGGCCTATGGAAGAAATACCCGGACGATATTGAAGCATTTCTTTTACAATGGAAGGACCATTGCGGTCGCCTGATTATTAGCTACGCAACCGAGAAAATGGATAAGGAAAAACGCAGGAAATTCGCAAGATCGAAATGAGTTATAAAACAGATATTTTAAAAAATGAGTTCGAATCCCTTACCATTTCACAGCCTGATGATTACGAGGGCAAAGTAGTGTGCACACTCGTGAGAAAACCTGCACCGGAAAAGAGCGTAAAAGCAGTACTTCATGTGCACGGCTTCAACGATTATTTTTTTAATACAGACCTGGCAAGGAAATTCAACACGCAAGGTTTTAACTTCTATGCGCTGGATTTGAGGAAGTGCGGCCGCTCATGGCTTCCGCATCAGAAATTCAACAACGTTAGAAATCTGGATGAGTATTACCAGGATATTGATGCAACGCTGAATATCATCCGCTCCGAAGGAAATGAGAAAATCCTGCTCAGCGGCCATTCAATGGGCGGGCTGATAATGCTTCTGTATGCAGAAAAAAATCAGGATAAGGGCTTGTTTGATGCGCTCTTCCTGAACAGCCCGTTTTTCGAACAAAACAAGGACATTGTAACCAAGAAACTTGTCATTCCGGTTGTTGCCAGGTTGGGCAAAATCTGGCCGGATGCTAATGTTCCAGGCCGGTTCTCAAAATTCTATGGCCCGAGCCTGCATAAAAATGATTACGGCGAATGGGATTATGACCTCAACCTGAAACCCCATATCATGCCGCTCGCAAACATGGGCTGGGTGAGGGCCATTCACCAGGGCCAGAAAAAGGTATGGAAAGGTATTGAGCTCAGAAAGCCATTGCTGATCATCCACCCGGCAAAATCTGCAAGCGGTTCAAAATGGAATGAAAAATTCAAACATGCAGATTTGGTGGTGAATGTGAAAGACATCAGCAGACATGCCGGCAAAATACAAGGCAACTGTAAAATCATCAGCATTGACGGTGCCGTGCACGATGTGATGCTCTCATCTAAACCAGTCAGAGAAAAAGCATATAGAGAACTTTTTAGCTGGTTAAAAATCTTGCATTTTTGATCTGTGAAATGGCCAATAAAAGTTGGCAGTTGGCAATATTCAGTTGGCAAATATTTATTCCAGCTAATCAGTTAAATGAAAATATAATCAGTGCATCCGTGGCAAAAAAAGGCAAACAGTATTCAGTGATCGGTTATCGGTTTTCACAGCAACACTGTATCACTGTATCACAGCATCATAATTAATCCGTGAATCCATGGCAAACACATTAGTATCCTTCGACGACTTCCTGAAAGTTGACATCCGAATCGGTAGAATTTTCTCTGTTGAAGAATTTCCTGAAGCCCGTAATCCTTCCTACAAACTCCTGATTGATCTGGGTGAAGAAATCGGTATCAAGAAATCCATTGCGCAACTTGCTGTTCATTACAAACCTGAAGATTTGCAGGGGAAAATGGTTTTGTGTGTGGTTAACTTCCCGCCAAGGCAAATCGGTAAATCCGTTTCGGAGGTATTAACCCTTGGTGTTCCGGATCAGAACAATGATTGTATGCTTGTTGTTCCGGATAAAGATGTTCCTGCAGGAGGCAGGTTATATTGAATTTTCTCACAACAATAGGCACAGAAGAACACAATAGAAGATCGAAAGGATTGTTAATTGAAATTAAGTTTTTGCGAAACCCTATGTGCCCTATTGTGTCTACTGTGGTTCAAAATAAAATCATTATGCCCATTCTAAACTTCGAATTCAAAGCCCAAACAAACATCTTAGACGAACTTGAGAAAAGCCTGCTCAGGTTAAACCCGAAATTCATTGGCGAAGATCATCAAACCGACACTTATTTCAATGCTAAAAAAGGCCGTCTGAAGCTTCGCGAAGGGAATATCGAAAATTCACTGATTTATTACGAACGCCCGGATACTGCCGGTGCAAAGCAATCCAATGTCCTGCTTTACCAGCACAAACCCGATCCGGCATTGAAAGATATCCTTACAAAAACATCAGGCGTAAAAGTGGTGGTCGAAAAAATCAGGAAGATTTATTTTATTGATAATGTGAAATTTCATTTCGATTCAGTGCAATACCTCGGAACCTTTGTTGAGGTGGAAGCCATTGATGAAACTGGTGAAATCGGATTGGAAGAACTGCAGCGGCAGTGCAGGCATTATGCGGATTACTTGAAAATTGAACCCGAAGATTTCATTTCGAAATCATATAATGATTTGATTATTGAAAAACAGTCTACGCAAGCACCTGAAATAGTTTGACGAGTAAACATTGTATTAGTGAATCAACCCGGTCCTGAAATATTCGGTTTGCTAATAAGCATGGAAATGCCTTTTGGAAAATACAAGGGTCGGATTCTTTGCGATTTGCCTGTTTCTTATCTTGAATGGCTTAACCGTAAAGGCTTCCCGAAAGGAAAACTCGGTGTATTGCTGCAAACAATTTATGAAATCAAGCTCAACGGACTTGAGTATTTGCTCAAGCTGCCAAAATAACCGTTACAGGTCCTACACAAACTGAATAAATTGAACCTGAAAGCTTCCTGCTTGTTAATTAAGAAACTTCCCTTTTATGCAACTCTACCCTATCGAAACCGGCTATTTTAAACTTGATGGCGGCACCATGTTCGGCGTGGTTCCCAAAGTCATCTGGAGCAAATCTTATCCTGCTGATGAAAACAACTACATTACGCTGAGCATGCGCTGCCTGCTGGTAGTGGATGGCGATCGCAAAATACTTGTCAACAACGGCATGGGCAACAAGAACAAGGATAAAAACACGCAGTATTTCAGTCTGAACGACGACGAAATCAACCTGAAGAAATCGTTGGCTGAGGTTGGGTTCACAGCGGAAGATATTACCGATGTTTTTCTCACCCACTTGCATTTCGACCATTGCGGAGGCAGCGTGGACGAGGATGAAAATGGAAATCTTTTTCCAGCCTTTCCGAACGCAACCTATCATGTAAGCCGTCAGCAATGGGATTGGGCCATCAATCCAAACAAGCGCGAAAAGCCATCTTATCCTCCTGAGAACCTTTTACCTTTGAAAGATCGCCTGAGATTATTTGATCAGGATGGCGAGCTCTTCCCGGGTTTCAAGGTAAAAATATTCAACGGCCACACCATGGGGCAAGCCATTCCGTTTATCAGCTACAAAGGCAAAACGGTGGTTTATACATCCGATGCCCTGCCCACCTCCGCACATTTGCCCCTGCCGTATATCATGAGCTACGACATTCAGCCCCTGCTTACGCTGGATGAAAAAGAAAGCCTGCTTAACGAAGCGGTTGAAAATGATTACATCCTGTTTTTCGAGCACGACCACTACACCGAATGCTGCACGCTGGAGAAAAACCCGAAAGGAGCGAAGGTGAAGGAAAGGTTTAATTTAGCCGAATTGAGAGTGGGATAAACGTATATTCGGATTGTATTATTTTGAAAATGTTTTAATTGACAGCTTTTAAGATTTAACACAGCACTTTCACCATGTCGTTTCCCTGCAAATATTAATACCTTTGTAAAAAACCACCTATGGAAAAACTGATTAACAGAATAAGCAGCCATCCGGATATTTGCAACGGAAAGCCAGTTATCAGGGGCATACGGATTAGTGTTTCAACCATCCTTGAGTACCTTGCTGCTGGCGAAACCCCGGAAAACATACTTGCTGCCTACCCGGTTCTGGAGCCTGATGATATCAGAGCCTGTCTGACATTTGTATGCTGACATAGTTAACGAAATCAAAGAGTTGGTCTGCATTGTAATTGATAAACGACAGAATTAGGCCTTTGACATTAGGACAATAGACAATGACCAAAACATTAAAGAAAATAATCATTGTAATTGCTTCAATAATAGGGATTGGGGTCATTGCATATTTAGGTTTTGTACTTTCTGTTGTCTACACTTTTACACGCGGTTGTGGCATGGATGATGGACCATTTTCTGCTGTTAAAACAGCCCCAATAGAAATTAGTGAAAGTGCTACAAGATTTCCGTTATCAGGTAATGGTGAACTTATATTGGACAACCGAAATGATACGCTTTCGCCAATTCTGACACTAAAAGAGAATGGAGAAATTAAATGGACATTGGATACTGATGTTCGGAACACGAAGGGATATGAAACTTGCAGAATTTGGGAAATAGGAAGTTTGACTATTACCAAAGATACAGACCCTTTAAGATTGATATTTATCGGCCATTGGACTTATGGGGTAGAAGCAGGAAGCATGAAAATAAAAAGAAAAAGTGGAGAAAATAGCTTTTGCCTTAGTTGGTGACAATGAACAAGATAAAGTTTTGTGGTTGCTGCTGCGTCTAAGCTTTTGTAGCAGCGGACACTCATGAAGTCGCAAATCTGCGAATTTGACTTCACTAGGACAGGAACATCATATAGCAAGCTGAACAAATATTTTAATGATCTTGTTTCTTTACATTAACTTGCATCGTAATCAACAACTTTTAACATCATTAGCCTTGTACCGAATAGAATCCAACATAAGCCCCACCTCTGCTACTTTTGCTGAGAACCGTAAGGCTTACCTTCAGGTGCTGAACGATTACCGTCAGACCCTCGAAGATGTTACCAACGGCGCGCCTGAGAAAGCTGTGAAACTTCACCGCGAACGTGGCAAATTGCTTGCCCGCGAACGCATTGACCTGCTTGTTGACCCCGGAACACCTTTCCTGGAATTGTCGCCGCTGGCGGCTTATGGCATGTACGAAAATGAGTTTCCTTCGGCGGGCATCGTCACCGGCATTGGGGTCATACAAGGCCGTGAAACGGTGATTATAGCCAACGATGCCACCGTGAAAGGCGGCACTTATGTTAAAGAAACCATCCGCAAGCATATTCGCACTCAGGAGATAGCCATGCAAAACCATTTGCCCACGGTTTACCTGGTGGATTCCGGTGGCGTATTCCTTCCCCAGCAATCCGAAGTTTTTCCTGATCGTGACCACTTTGGCCGTTTTTTCTATAACCAGGCCAGGATGAGTGCGGCAGGCATTCCGCAGATCGCTATCGTAATGGGAAGCTGTACAGCTGGAGGCGCCTATGTTCCGGCAATGTGCGACGAAACCATCATCGTGGGCAAACAGGGAACTATTTTTATTGGCGGGCCTCCGCTGGTAAAAGCCGCCACAGGAGAGGAAGTCAGCGCCGAAGAACTGGGTGGCGCTGATGTGCACACTTCCATTTCAGGCGTTGCCGATCACTATGCTGTGAACGATCACCATGCCTTACGTATCTGCCGCAATATTTTTTCAACCCTGAAAGTTCCGCAGCGGCAGATTTTAGATATTGCCACTCCGGAAGACCCTTACTACGACCCCAAAGAACTTTATGGAATCCTTCCTGTAGATCTGCGAAAAGCAGTTGATTCCAGGGAGCTGATCTCCCGTGTGGTGGATGGCAGCCGCTTCCATGAGTTCAAAGCCCGCTATGCAACAACTCTTGTTACCGGGTTCGCCAATATCATGGGTTTCCCGGTGGGGATCATTGCAAATAATGGTGTCCTTTTTTCTGAATCGGCGCTGAAGGGTGCGCACTTTGTGGAGCTTTGTGCCACGCGCAATATCCCTTTAATCTTTCTGCAGAACATCACAGGATTTATTGTCGGGAAAGAATACGAACACAGGGGAATCGCCAGGGACGGCGCCAAGATGGTTAATGCAGTTGCGAATGCGAACGTGCCCAAATTCACGATAGTTTTCGGCGGTTCGTTTGGCGCTGGAAACTACGCCATGGCAGGGCGTGCCTACGAACCCCGCTTGCTTTTCATGTATCCGAACTCAAAGATCTCCGTAATGGGTGGTGAGCAGGCAGCACAAGTTTTAATTTCGGTCAAAAAAGATCAATTACAGTCTAAAGGAAAAGAGTTCCCACTTGATGAAGAAACCAAATTGAAACAGAATATATTAGACAAATACGAACACGAAGGCTCGGCTTATTTCAGCACAGCGCGTTTGTGGGACGACGGCATCATTGATCCCGTTGACACACGTAAAATCCTTGCCATGGGCATTTCCATGTCGCTAAACCGCAAATTTGAAGAAACCAATTATGGTGTTTTCCGCATGTAATTCGTAATTCAAATGTTCTATTGTTCTATTATTCCACTCTTAAATCCAAAATCGTCATTTGTAAATCGTAAATACCAATGTTTTACCAAACCCTTCTCCTCGAATCCGCCAACAACATCGCCACCATCTGGCTAAACCGCCCCGAGGTGCATAATGCCTTCAACGATTTAACCATCAGTGAGCTTGCGGCTGTACTCAAAGAACTTGAAAAAGATGATGCATTGCGTGTTGTTGTGATCCGTGGCAAAGGAAAATCATTCTGTGCAGGTGCCGATCTCAACTGGATGAAAGCTGTTAAAGACTACAGTTATGATGAAAATTACCAGGACAGCCTGAACCTCTGCCGGCTCTTATACAACATTTACACTTTCCCAAAACCAGTAATTGCCGTTGTTCACGGATCAGCCATTGGCGGAGCAAACGGCTTGCTTGCAGCCTGCGATATTGCTATTTGCGAGGAAAACACAACATTCTCGCTAAGCGAAGTAAAAATTGGTTTAATACCAGCTTGCATTTCTCCTTACGTGATTAAACGTGTGGGCGAACCCATCGCACGGGAATTAATGCTGACCGGAAAGCGCATCAAAGGACCGGAAGCTGAAAAGCACAAATTGGTTAACCGTTCTCTGCCCGAAAGTGAACTGGAGAACTACCTGAACGAAACCCTCAACCTTCTTCTCTCCTCCGGGCCAAAAGCCGTTGAGAACTGCAAGAAACTTATCTTTGATGTGGTGAACACCTGGACTTTGGATCAAACCATAGAAAACACCGCTACACTGATTGCAAAACAAAGGCTGAGCGATGAAGCGCAGGAAGGAATGATTGCCTTTTTAGAAAAACGAAAACCAGTTTGGAATGTGGTATAAAAAAAATAGAACACTGATGACACTGATAAAACTGATTTTGCACTGATAAAAATCCGTGATTATCCGTCAAATCTGCGTCATCTGCGTTCCAATTTCTTTACAACATGAAAATGAATAAAATCCTGATTGCCAACCGCGGCGAAATCGCTTGCCGCATCATCCGCACCGCCCGTCGCATAGGAATTGGCACAGTGGCTGTTTATCATGCGCTTGATAAGGATTCGCTCCATGTAAGCCAGGCCGGTGAAGCTTTTTCATTGGGCGATGGTTCGCTGGCCGATACTTATCTGAACATTGCCAAGCTGATTGAGATCGCAAAACTAAGCCGCTGCGATGCCGTTCATCCCGGCTATGGTTTTTTATCAGAGAACCACTTGTTTGCAAAGGCTTGTGCTGATGCCGGTCTCATCTTTATCGGTCCGACCCCGGAGGCAATTCTGCTAATGGGAAATAAACTGCAGGCAAGGGATTTTGCAATCAAATCCGGATTGCCTGTTGCACCCGGATACACCCTGAAAGATGAACATGACCTTCCCGATCTTAACGAGAAAGACTTTCCCTTCCTTGTAAAAGCCGCAGCCGGCGGTGGCGGCAAAGGCATGCGGATCGTAAATAATAAATCAGAGATCAAAGAAGCAATTATTTCCACACAACGTGAAGCAGGTAACTATTTTGGCGATCCTACGGTTTACATTGAGAAATTCATCGAAAGCCCCCGCCATATTGAGGTGCAGGTGCTGGGTGACCAGCATGGCAACGCCATTCATCTTTTCGAACGCGAATGCAGCATCCAACGACGCTACCAAAAAATCATCGAGGAATCTCCATCAGTTACACTTACTCCTGAAAAGCGAAGTGAAATTTGTGAAGCGGCTGTGAAGCTCGCTAAAACCATTGGCTACAGCAACGCCGGCACTATCGAATTCCTGGTGGATAAAAACCTCAATTTTTATTTCCTTGAAATGAATACCCGCATCCAGGTGGAACATCCCGTTACTGAAATGGTTACCGGCTACGACCTGGTTGAAGAGCAGATTCTCATTGCAGCAGGACAACCTTTGCGGATCAAACAGGAAGATGTAATACAAAAAGGCCACGCCATTGAGTGCCGGATTTATGCAGAAGCTCCGTCCAAAGATTTCCTGCCTTCGCCCGGGCATATTCATCTCTATCGCGAACCCAAAGGAGCCAACATCCGTGTTGACAGCTTTATTGCCGAAAGCGCAACCATAACAGGCGCTTTTGATCCGATGATCAGCAAGCTGGTGGTATGGGGAGAGGATCGCACAAAAGCAATTGATAAGAGCATAGCGGCCCTTAATGATTTTATTGTGCATGGCATCCGCTCCAACGTTGATTATCTCAGGGGAGTGTTGCAACATCCCGCATACAGAAAAAATGAGTTCTCCACGGCATTCTGTAAGGATCACACCAATGCTATTATTGAAGAAATTAAATCGGAGAGAAAGCGAAAGAATGAGGCCACAGTAATGATGGCTGCTTTACTTTTTTCACTTGAGAACGCAAAGCAAGCGCAAAGCAAAAGTATATGGCAGCAAACCGGTTACTGGCGCCACCTGATGCAAATTCCTATTCAATGCGATGAAGTGATTTGCAGGATCAAAGTTATGTCAAAAGCCAAGGGCCATTATTTTTTCATGAAGGGAAACCAAAGATTTGAGTGCATTGTTAATAATATCAATGGTCCACTGCTGGATTTGAGCATTGACGGTGAAAGACTTCAGGCTTTGATATCGGTGGACAGCAAACGCCACCTCATTGTTCGCATGCATGGATTTGACTTTGAGGTAAAGCGTGCCGATGTGCTGACCGATGAACTGGTTTTAGGAGCATCAGGTCAGGGAACCGGCCGGCATGATGATGAACTCACCTCGCCCATGCCCGGAAAAGTAATTGATGTGCGTGTGAAACCCGGCGATGAGGTAGAAAAAGGTGATATTTTGCTCATCATCGAATCCATGAAAATGGAAAACAATATCTTAGCCCCTTATAAAGCAACAGTTGAATCCGTGAATGTTGAAAAAGGAAGCATGGTGGGAGGAGCTGTTGTATTGATTAAACTAAATTTAAAAGAATAGACTTATTTCGGATTGCCGATTTAAATCCGAAATCAGCAATCGTAAATCTAAAATATCACAGAGATGGATTTTAATTTAAGCGAAGAACACAAATTAATCAGGCGGACCGTGAGGGATTTTGCCGAAAGGGAAATTCGTCCCATTGCAAAGGAACTGGATGAAAAAGCAGAATTCTCCATGGATCTGACCCGGAAAATGGGCGAGATTGGCTTATTCGGCATCACAGCACCTGTTGAATATGGTGGACATGGGATGGACACCTTATCGTACATCATCGCCGTGGAAGAGCTTGCCAGGATTGATGGTTCGCAAGCCGCTACTATTGCCGCTCACAATTCCCTGGGCATAAGTCCACTTTTATACTATGGAACTGAAGAACAAAAGAAACGCTACGTTCCTCAGCTTTGTACCGGTGAAAAGCTCTGGGCATTTGGCCTCACCGAGCCCGAAGCCGGTTCCGATTCACGGGCCAGTAAAACTAACGCCAGGCTTGAAAATGGCGAGTGGATCATCAATGGGTCAAAGATTTTCATTACCAACGGTTCAACTGAAATAACTGCAGGAGTTACTGTGCAAGCGATTACAGGAAACACAAACGGGAAAAAAGAGTTTTCATGCTTCATCATGGAAAAAGGAACGCCCGGCTATACTGCATCACCGCTGCATGGCAAAATGATGTGGCGCGCTTCCGATACCGCCGAGATGTTCTTCGACGAGTGCCGCGTTCCTGAAGAAAACCTTCTGGGCAAACGTGGCGAAGGTTCCAAAATCATGCTCAAAACACTTGATGGCGGTAGACTTTCCATCGCAGCCATGGGATTGGGCCATGCACAAGGCGCGTTCGAATTGGCACTGCAATACTCAAAAGAACGCAAGCAATTCGGTCAACCAATATCAAAATTCCAGGTAATTGCCTTCAAACTTGCAGATATGGCCATGAAGATTGAGCTTGCCCGCACATTCCTCTACAAAGCCTGCTGGATGAAAGATCAGGGCATGTCCTTCGGCAAGGAATCCGCCATGGCAAAACTCTATTGTTCTGAGATCGCCAAAGAAATTGCTGACGAAGCCGTTCAGATCCACGGTGGCTATGGGCTTCTCAAAGATTATGAGATTGAACGTCATTACCGCGATCAGCGTTTGCTGCAAATCGGTGAAGGAACTTCGGAGATACAGCGGTTGGTGATTTCGAGGCACATTGGGATTTGAAAAATAAAGGGACGTGGGACGAGGGGCGAGGGACAGTTAAATCAGAATGACGGCGATGTATAACTAATTGAGGGCAAATGAAGGATAAATTGGATGAAATCAGGTTTTATCAATTGGCCAAAGAACTCTGGAATGAATTCTGGGAAGATTCTGAAATGCTCATCAAAGACATACGCGGCAGAGAGATAGCAAGGCAAATGACTAAATCAATTGGTTCGATCAGTGCAAACATTGAAGAAGGTTATGGCCGTGGCACACACAAAGAGTATATGTATTTTATGAAAGTTAGTAGTGGTTCTGCCAGAGAATCTAAGGGTTGGTATGAGAGGTCAGTAAAACTTCTGGGTCAGGAAATTGTTGATAAAAGAGTAAATAAACTGGATCAGATTATTGCAATGGAAACCAAATCAATTCAAACACTAGAACTAAAATTGAATACCCGATGATCTTCAATTTCCGTTTGCCTTTCGCCCCTAGTCCCTTGTTCCCTTGTCTGTTAATGATGGCTAACCTCAATAACAAATAAAACAAAATGCATAAGGAATCAAAAGGCATCAAAATCACCGAATCCCCACGCGATGCAATGCAGGGTCTGAAATACTTTATCCCAACTGAGGATAAGGCTCGCTACATTAATGCATTGCTGAAAGTGGGATTTGACATTATTGATTTTGGCAGCTTTGTTTCCCCAAAGGCTATTCCCCAGTTCAGTGATATCAGCGAATTACTTGCACTGCTTGAAACTGATGGTTCGGATACAGAATTGCTGGCAATAATCGGTAATACCAGGTGGGGAGAAACCGCAGCAGCTTACGATATCATTGATTGGTTCGGATTTCCTTTTTCTATTTCAACAACTTTCCAGAAAATGAACCTGAACCGTACACCGGAAGAATCGTTGGACACGGTTAAAAGCCTGCTCGAAATCTGCGAGAAAAACGAAAAAAAATTCCGTGCTTATCTTTCCATGGCCTTTGGGAACCCTTATCATGATAAATGGAACATAGATATTGTTGCCGAATGGATTCTCCGTTTGAACCAGCAAGGTGTGAAACATATAGCTATCTCTGATACGGTTGGATTTTCTGACCCCGAAATCATTGCCAAACTATTTAATCTGATTTTCAAAGAATTTCCTTCGGTAGAATTTGGCTTTCACTTGCACACCAGCAGAAAAAAATTGCATGATAAAATTGAAGCTGCCTGGGAATCAGGATGCCGGAATTTTGACAGTGTGCTAACAGGTGTCGGAGGTTGTCCGCTGTCGGGCTATGAGTTGGTTGGAAATCTCGACACTGCTGACCTTATTTCATTCTTCGACCACAAAGGTGTGAGGCATGGCCTCAATAATCTGGAAATGGATAAGGCGGTCCAGATTGCCAATTCTGTATTCAGGCCGCCTATGCCAAAAGGAAATATCAATTCTTAGTTTCTACACCAACATCGTCGACTCAATAAACCAGCCATTTGCAACTCAATTTCACTCATTTTGTATAGTTTGGTCAACAAATTTACGTTAATTTGTGTACTTGTGTATTCAAATTTAACTATTTCTGGTTTTAAAAGTGTATTTCCAGGCTAAAGATTTGATTTGCCAATGGATTCTGAGAACCTAATTCCCATAAAAATGTTATTATTGCATTACACAAAGCTAACAAATGAATAAAGTAGTTAAAAACGCCCAGGAAGCCATTGCCGGCATTCAGGATGGGATGACCCTGATGCTTGGAGGCTTTGGCTTGTGCGGCATCCCTGAAAATTGCATAACGGCATTGGTTGAAGCCGGAGTTAAAGACCTTACATGTATATCAAACAATGCCGGCGTGGATGATTTCGGGCTGGGATTGTTGCTGCAAAAAAAGCAAATCAAAAAAATGATTGCCTCTTACGTGGGTGAAAATGAAGAGTTTGAGCGCCAATTACTCAGCGGTGAACTTGAAGTAGAGCTTATACCGCAAGGCACGCTGGCCGAACGTTGCCGTGCCGGTGGAGCAGGTATTCCGGCATTTTTCGTTCCGGCAGGCTATGGCACCGAAGTGGCCGAAGGCAAGGAAGTACGCGAATTTAACGGTAAACCCCACGTACTCGAACAGGCGCTTGTTGCTGATTTTGCGATCGTAAAAGCATGGAAAGGTGATACAATGGGCAACCTGGTTTACAAAGCAACTGCCAATAATTTCAATCAGCCCATGGCCATGGCGGGTAAGATCACTATTGCCGAGGTAGAGGAACTGGTTCCTGCTGGAACGCTGGATCCGAACTTCGTTCATACTCCCGGGATTTTCGTACAAAGAATTTTTCAGGGAGTGGGGTATGAGAAGAGGATTGAACGAAGGACGGTTCGTTAAGAAGATTGGGAGAAGGGGAGACAAGGAGATGGAGCGAGGGACGAGTCAGTTGGATTACGCAAAAAAATAACAATATGTCATTGACAAAAGAACAAATTGCACAACGCATAGCACAAGAACTAAAAGATGGTTACTATGTGAACCTTGGCATCGGTATTCCTACATTGGTGGCCAATTATATTCCAGATGGAATGCAGGTGACGCTGCAATCAGAAAACGGAATCCTGGGTATGGGGCAATTCCCAACGGAAGCAGAAGTAGATGCCGACCTCATCAATGCCGGAAAACAAACCGTTACCGTAGTACAAGGCGCTTCATTTTTTGATTCGGCTACCAGCTTTGCCATGATCCGTGGCGGTCATGTGGATCTTACAGTGCTAGGAGCTTTTGAGGTTTCAGAAAAAGGTGACATTGCCAGTTGGAAAATCCCCGGCAAAATGGTGAAAGGTATGGGCGGTGCGATGGATCTTGTTGCTTCAGCTAAAAATATCATCGTAGCCATGCAACATACATCACCTTCGGGTCAATCAAAACTGTTGAAAGAATGTACGTTGCCTTTAACTGGTGTGGCGTGCGTGAAAAAGATAGTAAGCAACCTTGCGGTGCTGGAAGTAACTTCTAATGGTTTCCGATTGTTGGAACGCGCTCCCGGTGTCAGCATTGACGAAATCCGCAACGCTACCGAAGGCACGCTCATTGTTGATGGGGAAGTTGGAGAGATGGAACTTTAGCTGGTTACTGGTTGCTGGTTGCTGGTTACGGAAGCTGCCTTCGCCTCAGCCTTCGCCTCAGCCTCAACCTTAGCCTTTCCTACACAAACCCCTCCCCTTTTTCAACCTTTACATCGTTCACAAAGCGGCGGATCTCCTGCTCGTCCTGTTTACGGCAAACCAAAAGTACATGGTCGTCTTCAACAACAATATAATCTTCAAGTCCCTGAAGTACAACAAGTTTATCTTTAGGCATATTCACAATGCAGTTTTTGATATCGTAAGCCATAACGTGACTACCAACTATGGCATTGCCGTTTTTATCTTTCGGGCGGTTCTCATATAATGAACCCCAGGTGCCGAGATCAGACCAGCCCAGATCGGCTGAAAGAACAAACACATTTCCAGCTTTTTCCATCACGCCATAGTCAATTGAAATGTTTTTTACAAGTGCGTAAGCTCTTGAGATAAAGTCATTTTCTTCGGGTGTGTCGTACTTGCCATTGCCTTCTTTAAAAATATCACTCACTTCAGGGAGGTATTTATCAAAAGCTTTCATGATACCTTTCAGGCTCCAGATAAATATTCCTGAATTCCAGAGAAAATCACCGCTTTTCAAAAACGAAATGGCCAGGTCGAGTTGAGGTTTCTCGGTAAATGTTTTGACTTTTGAGATGCGACTGTCATACGTGCTGTTATCGTCAAACTGAATGTAGCCATATCCAGTATCGGGCCGGGTGGGTTGTATGCCGAGGGTAAGCAGCCAATCGTTATTGGCTGTAGCATCCAATCCCGCAAGTATTGCTTCTGTGAATTTATCTTCTTTCAATATAATGTGATCCGAGGGTGCAACCACGATATTGGCCTCGGGGTTCTTATTAAAGATTTTAAAGTTGGCGTAAGCAATGCATGGTGCAGTGTTGCGGCGCATGGGTTCGCCCAATACCTGTTCATCAGTAACTTGTGGCAATTGTTGTTTAACCAGATCGCGATATTCTTCACTCGTTACGATATAGATATTTTCCGAAGGGCAGATTTTTCTGAACCGGTTGAAGGTAGTTTGTATCAGGGTTTCGCCGGTTCCAAGAATATCAATAAATTGTTTGGGACGTGCTGTCTTGCTCATTGGCCAGAAACGGGCGCCAACACCACCCGCCATGATTACACAGAAGTTGTTATGGTTCATGATCATCAAGATGAGTTGATATTAAATTGAATTTTTGTCAAATATAATGAAACCAATTAAATCAGGAAGTTTCTTGCGGCATTACTTGCGCCAGCGGGCTGAAAGAATACAAACGGTTGTTGTTTAAGCAAATGCACTTGTATCTTGTGCGAACCCGTTGTATTTTCCTGAAGGTGCGGTGGTGGTAAATGAAACTGTCGCCTTCGGGAATTTCTTCAATTGCTTTTAGATCCGAACCAGGGTCGTACTTCCTGAAAGCCAGCTTTAACACTTCATTGCCACGCCGGTAAGAAGTGCGGGGATGAAAAAAGACAGCAAAGGCTTGCTCAATATCTTCGGGGAATATGCCAGGCCCGCAAATGTCGGGAAGAAGTTCCTTGTAAGCCTGTTTCCATTCCTTGCCATGAGGCTTTACCCGCCGGCCATATTTCTCACAGCAAAGCAAATGCGCCATTTCATGCAGCAGGGTGGAAAGAAACTCGTGATGGTTCAGATTATGATTTACCGAAATGCGGTGCGGCATGCCTCGGTGCGGGGGGCGGTAATCACCCAGTTTGCTCATGCGGGCCGCCGTTATCCGCAACACTGCCTGATGAAGCTTTAGCCAATGATAAACCTTGTCAATACAAGGTTCAGGTAAAAATTTATTGAGTAAGTTTTTGTCCGCCATGATATGCAAACCAATCAACAGTAGCTACCTTGTTGTTACTCACCATTTCACTAAAGCGCGAACAATCGCACCTTTCACGGTTATATCTTTTGTGGCTCTTACGTCCTTTTCGCGATGAAGCGCAGGAACTTACCATCAATGCTAATATCAGGAATCCTGTCAGGTACAATGTTTTGCGGGTTCTCATTATGCAGGGTTTTGTTAAAATCAGGCAAAAATAAACATTACTCTTGTTCTTAAGTCATTTCTGAAGCTCAAGCAGAATATTAAACGATTTACCATCCGGGATATTTCAATGCATTCGACCCTCTGTTTGTCTTTTTAAGTTTTGACTTGTTTTCATAAGATTTCTCGCTAAGATGCGATGAAGGTTTAGAAGTTTAGTGGGTTTTGTAGGTTT
Source organism: Bacteroidales bacterium (assembly GCA_014860575.1). NCBI lineage: Bacteria > Pseudomonadati > Bacteroidota > Bacteroidia > Bacteroidales > Bacteroidales bacterium. Next base: position 95,422 of record JACZJK010000005.1, on the reverse strand, counting down.
AGAGAGTTTAGTGGGTTTAGAGGGTTTAGAATCTAAGCCTTGCGCCTTTGCGGTAGAATAATTCTGGTGCGGGTTCCAAATTATGAACCATAAACTAAAATATACGATCATAGCGTTTCTGAATAGGTCTTACTTTTTAGAATATGCTTAATTTAGCCAAAACATTATAAAATGCGGCTGCTTGACGAAATAGGAAGATACCTTCTTTTACTAAAACAGGTTTTTAAGAGACCCGAAAACGAGCGAATCTATCTGCGAAGGATCATCTTTGAAATGGATAGGCTGGGGCTTGATTCTCTTGGTATCGTGGTAATAATTTCGGTTTTTATGGGGGCAGTGTTGTGCATTCAGATGGCATTCAACATCGAACATCCATTAATTCCACTTTATACCATAGGATTATCGGTTCGCGAATCAATAGTGCTTGAATTCTCGCCAACCATCATCAGCCTTATCCTGGCCGGAAAGGTGGGTTCGCGCATTGCTTCCGAAATTGGTACCATGCGCATTACCGAACAAATTGATGCACTTGAAATCATGGGCATAAACCCGGCAGCTTTCCTGATTTTTCCAAAAATTGTAGCCACCGTTTTTATTAACCCGATTTTGATAATTATCAGCATGTTTCTGGGCGTATTTGGCGGCTGGCTTGCCGGGGTAACTACAGGATTGGTGTCATCTGAAGTATATATTTATGGTATTCAATCTTTTTTCATCCCATTCAATATCTTCTACGCCCTCATCAAAACTGCCGTTTTCGCCTTTCTGATTTCATCAATTTCCAGCTATTTCGGATATTACACCAAAGGCGGTGCTCTTGAAGTGGGAACCTCAAGTACCAATGCCGTAGTTTACAGTAGCATCATGATCATTGTATTCAACCTGATACTCACTCAATTATTGTTAACATGATAGAAGCCAGCAACATATCAAAAAGCTTTGGCGACCATCAGGTATTGAAGGACATCTCGATTAAATTTGAGCAGGGCAAAACCAATCTCATCATCGGAGCAAGTGGTTCGGGAAAAACGGTCCTGATGAAATGCCTTGTAGGGCTTGTAAAACCTGATACCGGTACCGTTGAGTATGATGGCCGGCCTTTTTCGGAACTATCGCGCGATAAAATTAAAGAGATAAGGCGCGAGATCGGCATGCTCTTCCAGGGTTCAGCTCTTTTCGATTCGATGACTGTTGAGGAAAATGTGATGTTTCCACTTTCGATGTTCACAAAACTTTCCCTTGCCGAAAAACGTGAGCGTGCAAATTTTTGCCTCCAGAGAGTAAACCTTGAAAATGCCAATAATCTGCTTCCTGCTGAGCTGAGTGGCGGGATGAAAAAACGTGTGGCCATTGCCCGCGCCATTTCAATGAATCCAAAGTATTTATTTTGCGATGAGCCTAATTCCGGATTGGATCCTGCCACCTCCAATTTAATTGATAACCTCATCAGGGAAATCACACAGGAATTTGAAACCACCACAGTAGTTAACACGCATGATATGAACTCGGTAATGGAAATGGGTGATAAAATTTTCTTCATCCATGAGGGCAATCTCTGGTGGGAAGGCAGCAAAGCAGAAATCTTAAAAAGCGATATAAAGGAACTCAACGATTTTGTTTTTGCCTCAGAACTGGCAAAAAGCTACAAACCATAACTCCATCATTATGGGAACCCTTGACATTATTCTCATCATTCCAATAGTTTGGTTTGCCTGGCGGGGCTTCTCCAAAGGATTGATACTAAGTATAACTTCGCTGGTGGCTTTGTTTGCCGGCATCTACTTTTCAATTCATTTTTCCGGCTGGGTAGCCAACTGGCTCGTTATCGAATTAAGCTGGGATGGTCAGCATGTAAATATTGTTTCCTTTATCATCACTTTTATCGTGGTGGTTGTGGTCATACAATTGATTGGCAGACTGTTCGATTCAGTTGTTGATTGGGCAGCGCTGGGTATTTTAAACCGTGTTGGCGGATTATTATTAGGTTTAGTGAAGTCGGTGCTTTTTCTTGGCATCCTGCTGTTTGTAGTGAACAACTTTGATACAAACAACAAACTTATCACACAACAAATGCGCACCGGATCATACCTTTACGAACCTTTATCATCGGTGGTTCCGGAAATCTGGCCACGGGTAAAAGAATGGTTCCCACAAAAATATGAGCAAACCGAAGAAGCAGAACCTGGAATAAGTGTTTAGGAACGCCCGAATTCCATCAGATATCTTTTTATAAAATCGTCAATTTCGCCATCCATCACAGCCTGAACGTTTGAAGTTTCGTAGCCGGTTCGCAGGTCTTTTACAAGCTTGTAAGGATGCATTACATAATTTCTTATCTGCGAACCCCATTCAATGAGTTTTTTGGAACTTTCAATCTTGTCCTGTTCTTCCTGCTGTTTTCTCAGTTCAATTTCATACAATTGCGATTTCAGCATTTTGATGGCTTTTTCCCTGTTTTGTCCCTGCGACCGGGTTTCCTGGCATTCAATTACGATGCCCGAAGGGGCATGGCGCAAACGCACAGCAGTTTCAAGCTTATTCACGTTTTGTCCGCCAGGTCCGCTTGAGCGGAAAGTATCCCATGAAATATCTGCGGGATTAATTTCTATCACAATATCATCATCAACTACCGGGTAAGCATACACCGATGCAAAGGAGGTATGCCTTTTGTTGTTTGAATCAAATGGCGAAAGCCTCACCAAACGGTGAACGCCATTTTCACCCTTGAGGTAACCAAACGCATAATCGCCCTCAAATTCAATTGAAACCTGCTTTACTCCGGCAACATCTCCTTGCTGCTCATCAATGATGATCGTTTTATACCCACTTCTCTCGCCCCAGCGCAAATACATGCGCATCAGCATTTCGGCCCAATCCTGACTTTCGGTTCCACCGGCACCAGAAGTAACCTGTATAATAGCGCCGAATTTGTTTTCTTCGCCGCTAAGCATATTTTTAAACTCAAGGTCTTCGATAAGCTTTAGGGTAAGCTTGTATTGCACACCCACTTCTTCCTCGGTGGCCTCATCAAGTTGATAAAAATCCCAGAGTACGTTCAGGTCATCGAGGGCGGTCATGGCTTTTTCATATGCCTTTACCCAATCGTTTTTCTCCTTTATGGATTTCAGTACCACTTCTGCTTTCTTGGTATCGTTCCAGAAAGCCGGAGCTTGCGTAAGCGCTTCTTCTTCAGCTATAAGCTGTTTTCTCTTGTCCACTTCAAAGGAACCTCCTTAAGGCTTCCAGCCTTTTTTTGAGGTCTTTTACCATTTCGTTTGTTACCATTATTTCAAGTTTATTGTTTTAAGAACTTCAAAAACCAATGTTGATTCGAACCCTTTGCCAAGTGCGTAAGCGGCAGTTTTGTTAATTCTGATGTTTGCTTCCCCCCTGGTAATTTTCAGCTTTTTCTCGATAATTTCCGTCAGTGTTATGCGATAATCGCCTTCATCAATCTGGTTCAAAGCATTATTGATAATTGCCGAAGCTATTCTTAACTGATACAAGGCCGCTGTAATCTTTAGCTTCCCCCAGCTTTTAATCCTGAACTTACCCCTGGCAAAATTATTGGCAAACCGTTGTTCATCAATATGACCGCTGTTGGTAAGTTCTTTTATAATCGTATTTATCCATTCTGGTTCACAACCCCATGATTTTAACTTCATCACTGTTTCAAAAATACTGCGATCCTGCACATCGCAATACCTTTCTGCTCTGGATTTTATCAGCTTGTAATCATGACTGTTTATAAAACCTTGTTCTTCCATACCGGGCAACAGCTTAATAAAATTCAACCAGCCGGATATCAAAAATCAAAACTGAGTTATTTGGAATACCCCGGTAAGCTGAATTTGCCCCATAGGCCAGTCGCGAAGGTACAAGTAGTTTTCCTATGCCTCCTGTCCGGAACAGCGGGATTCCTTCCTTCCAGCCATGAATCACACCCTGAAGGTTAAAAGGTGAAGCCTGACCGCCTTCATTGGTGTCAAATACGACCCCATCAAGATAATACCCTGTATAGCGTACGGTGACAGTAGAATATTGCGTAGGGTGTTCACCGGTTCCGGGGTTCTCGATCACATAAAATAAACCGGAAGCAGTTTCCTCTGCATCAAGTTCATTTTCAGCAATGTAATCCAGAATTTTTTTCCGGTCGATTTCTGCCTGTTTGTCTTCCTTATCCTCGCAGGCAATAAAAGCCAGGCTGAATAATGCCAGGATTAACAGAATGAGGGAAGTTGAGTTTTTCATTTTGTATTAGTCTTTGGTTGACATGAGTTCTTCAACAAGTTGCACGAGGCCTGTCCCCGCTTTTTCGGCAATCACATGCAGGTTCGCAATGTACTTCATATCCTTTGCGTTCGGATCAACAATATATTTGGGAACCTTTGGCGGCACATAATCAATGAGCCCGGCAGCGGGATAAACAAGCAGTGAGGTCCCGACAACGATAAAAATATCGGCACGGCCTGAAAGTTCCGCTGCAGAAACAATCATGTGAACTGCTTCTCCAAACCACACGATATGCGGCCTCAACTGCGAACCTTTTTCACAAACATCGCCTTTCTTGAGTTCCCATCCATCCAGTTCATACACTAGGCTGGGATCGGCAGTGCTGCGAACCTTCTTCAATTCGCCGTGGAGGTGAAGCACATTTTTTGATCCGGCGCGTTCGTGCAGGTCATCCACATTCTGGGTGATGATCTGCACATCAAATTTTTCTTCCAGTTTCACAAGTGCCCGGTGGCCTGCATTGGGTTCAACCTCATGCAATTGCTTCCGCCGAAGGTTATAAAACTGTAAAACCAGTTCCTGGTTTCTTTCCCAGGCTTCAAAAGTGGCAACATCCTCGATGCGATGGTTTTCCCATAATCCCCCGGCATCGCGGAATGTACTTATGCCGCTTTCGGCGCTGATACCGGCTCCACTAAGCACTACCACTTTCTTCATATCCTGAAAAGCTTTCTGCAAAAGTATGAATTCCCGGTGAATCTGAGATTTGGACAGCAAGGTTCGAAGCTAAGCATGTGTTTCAAGGCCTGGGCAGAATTTGTGCTGTATCTCAGGTATCGAATTAGACATCCTTGAATTTGCAATTCAAAATTATATTCTAGCTTTGCGTAGCAATGCCAACATTGGCAGTGCAATATGATAATAAAAGTGGAAGAAGTGGTGTTGGATAATTATAAATTATCCGGTGTTCTGAGCGGCATTGCAAATGCCGCTCAGCGGAGTTCCACCATTTTAAAAAATGAGATTATGAAATTATTGTTCACTATATTAGCTTTAATTTTATTCAATGATAGTTCTTATCCTCAATCAACCCAACAAGAAAGTTTATGGGGTGAATACATAATACAAAAAGAATATTTTATGCAATTAAGTATTTGTGAGGATAATTATTGGCATTTTACAAATTTTATTGCTATGCTTTTAAAAAAGACACATAGTTATCATGATCCTGATTGCAATTTCTTCGAAGTTAATGGAAAGTATGAGATTGTTGACAGTATTATATTCCTTTACGATAACAATGATCAATTATTCTTTTCACTAAAGATCCTTGATACCTTAAACATTCAGGTTTCTTATGCAAAGGATGGCCTAACTAACGGGGATTTTTTGAATCGAACAACGGCATTTTATCCAGGTCATTATTGTTCGGGGTTTCCAGAAAACTATGATTTAATCAGATGGATTATTTTTGAAGATAGGAATGAATTATGGAGATTTGGAAAGCCCGGCAACATATTTACATCTAAAGACTATGAAATTGGAAAACTGCCTAATGATTACTGGAGGAAAAATGAGAGAGATTAAAGTTCATTCTTATCAATAAAGCAACTTCCTTTATCTGGCTGATTCGTACCCACTCCGAACATCATTGAACTTCCAATTTAATAGTATTTTCTACATTTGAGGCACAAATGCCAAAAGCTTATCAAATAAAGGATCAATCAACGCCGCATTACCTTGTTTTCCAGTTTATGTTTTTGGCGTCATTAAATTTGCCTCCCCCCGGCGGAGCGGCATTTGCAATGCCGCTCCGAACACCATTGAATTTGCAATTCAATAATATTTTCTACATTTGAAGCACAAATGCCAACAGCTTATCAAATAAAGGATCAATCAACAGCACATTATCTTGTTTTCCAGTTTATGTTTTGGCGTCATTAAATTATCCTCCCACGCTAAAATTCAGATCGGAAAGTTCTACGTGAAGTTTTACTTTTGCCTTCAGCGCTGTGAATACTCTCAGCAAGGTGTCTAAAGTAACATTGCTTGCATTATTCTCAAGACGTGAAATCTGGGCTTTTTGAACGCCAATGAGTTTGCCCAGTTCTTCCTGGGTCAGGTTACGTTCCCGGCGTACCTGTCTGATGGCTTTTCCGATCAGGTCCAGCTGAAGTTCATACTCAAACAAGTCTCGTTCGGGTGTTCCGGTTTTTCCGATGAGCTTGTCCTGTACTTCGTCTAAGGTGTATGTTTTCATCTTCAAAGGTTTTTTAATTTGTCAGAAAAATATTGCTTGCGCATTTGAGCTGCTTTTTGGATTTCATGACCTGAAACTTTGCTCTTTTTTTTAACAAATCCGTGTGTAGAGATTACCATTGTTTCCTTAGCTGAGGTTTTGTCCCAAAAAGCAAGAAGGCGATATTGCAAACCATGATAAATGGTTCGGAACTCCCATATTTCATCAGTCAGCTTTTTGAATAGCTCCGGGTCGTTCTCCACCTGCACCCTGCGAATGTTGAAAAGTATTTTTTCGTATTGTTTCCGATCCAAGCCTTGCAAAAACACAAAGGCCTCCTCTAAAAATATTATTTCAAAACGCTTACCCATACTCGCTAAATGATGTGCAAAGATATAAATGTTTCGCTAAAGAGAAACATTTATTTGTTTTCAATGCCGGCCGGGCGGTATCGGAATCGCCCGTTATATTATTGAATTTGCAATAAACTAAAAGTTGTGCTACTCCGGCTGAGCGGTGCCGGAGATACAGTAGTGCTCCAAACATCCCCAAATCTGCAATTCAATAATCTTTACTAATCTCAAGTCACTAGTCCACTGGCTATCCAACATCCCGGTCTAAACAAACCTGCTTCCTTTATCGTTTTAAAGCATATTGTTGATGCTTCAGGTTTAATCAGGATTTGTGAAGGTTCGCAAAACAATAAAAGAACCTGATAGAAATGTAAATTGTTGTGTGGCTCGAATGTAATGAAATAAAAGCGCTGGTTATCTTAACCTAAGCCGGTATCGGATTTGTTGAAGCGCGCTAAACTTAGCGTTATTGTTATGGATCACCATATTGTTTTCGGAACCCTTGCCCTGGTGTTGGTACTTTTTGTCTGGGGCCGTATTCGCCACGATCTGGTTGCCATGATCGCGTTAAGCCTTCTTACTGTTGCCGGTATTATTAATCCTGAAAATGCTTTCAATGGTTTCGGGCATCCGGCGGTAATTACTGTTGCAGCCGTACTTGTGATCGGGAAAGCGCTTGAATACTCGGGTGCAGTGGATTTGCTAGGTAACAGGGTCATGAAGCTTGGTAATAATGTATTGTTGCAGATTGTTTCTCTTTCGTTGCTTGTGGCAGTTGCATCTGCCTTTATGAACAACGTTGGCGAATTGGCCATCGTAATGCCTGTAGCCATACAGATGGCCAGAAAAAGCGGCTACCCGCCATCTTATATTTTGATGCCTATTGCATTTGCTTCACTGCTGGGCGGAATGACCACATTGATCGGAACTCCACCCAATATTATCATAGCCTCATTTCGGGGCGATGAGGTGGGAGAGCCTTTTGGTATGTTTGCTTTTTCTCCGGTCGGTATCGTATTAGTCATTACTGGCATCGCTTTCATTTCCCTGATAGGCTGGCGATTGATACCCTTACGGGCAGCCGCGAAAACAGAAAAAGATCTCTTTGATATTGATGATTATATCACCGAAGTTGAAGTGAACAAGGAATCAAAGATCAAAGGCAAAAGCATCTCGGAGCTGGCAACAATCACAAAAGCCGATGTGCAGATTCTGGGTTTGGTTCGCAATAAAAAACGAATCCATGCTCCTGATCCTGAAGAAAAATTCAAGCTGAAAGACATTATTATCATTGAAACAGACGCCGATGGTTTAAAATCTTTTATTGAAGACAGCGGTGCGACCCTTGTTGGAGGCAAAAAGTTCAGAAAAGATGCAGAAGGTTCAAATAAAATTGCCATTACCGAAGCCGTTGTGATGTCAGATTCTTCGTTGTTTGGAAATACCGCCGCTTCACTACGTATGCGAAGCCGTTATGGGATCAACCTGCTGGCTGTGGCAAGGCGTGAGCAAAAAATCCACCGCCGGCTCGATCATGTAATATTCCAGACCGGTGATGTTTTACTGCTGCAGGGACGGGAACACATGCTTTATGACACCATCACCTCAATAGGTTGCCTTCCGCTTGCACGACGCGGACTACGGCTGGGCTACAAAACAAAAATACCACTTGCCCTCGGAATCTTTGCCGCAGCCATAGCACTCGTGGTTGCAGGCCTGTTTCCTGTTCAGCTAGCTTTTACAATAGCCGCCATGGCGATGATCCTAACCCGGATACTGCCTTTGAAAGAGCTGTATGAAAGTATTGACTGGCCGGTAATTATACTTCTCGGAGCTATGATCCCGATTGGAACCGCACTGGAAACCAGTGGAGGCGCTGAACGCATTGCCCATCTTGTTTTAGATTTAAAAAACAATATTCCTCCCTGGGCATTACTTGCCATTGTGCTTGTTGTAACCATTACGCTTTCCGATATTATCAACAATGCAGCCACTGTTGTTTTGATGGCTCCTGTTGCCATTGGTGTAGCCAAAGGACTTGGTTTTTCAGTTGATCCGTTCCTGATGGCCGTTGCCGTTGGCAGTTCATGCGCATTTCTGACACCTATCGGGCATCAATCAAATACTCTGGTAATGGGCCCCGGAGGCTATAAATTCTCTGACTACTGGCGCATGGGCCTACCGCTGGAAATCATCATTGTTGCAATCAGTGTACCGTTGATCATGTGGGTGTGGCCCTTGTAGAAGAGACAAGAGACAAGAGTCAAGAGCTTGGGGCTTGGAGCTTGGAGCTTGGAATTTGGGGCTTGGGGCTTGGAATTTGAGACTTGGGTCTTGCTTCAAATGAGGATAAAATAGAAGAAACTTACTGTGATCACTAGAAACAGAATTGTCAAACCCATGCCTCCTTTTATGAAGTCAATATTTCTGTAACCACCCGGGGTCATCAGCAGTGCGTTGACCTGCTGGGTCGGTAAAATGAAAGAATTTGAAACACATACTGCTGCCATCAACACCAGTGGGCGGGGATCAAGTCCGGCAATTTCTGCCATGCCAATCACCATCGGCGCCAATACTACAATAGCCCCGAAATTAGAAATCAGAAGTGAAAAAATAGTTGAAATTACTCCGATTGTAAGAATCAGAACCAGGGGATGACTTCCTGAAACCAGCTCCATAATTACTTCGGCCAGGAACATTGAAGCTCCGGTTTTCTGCATGGCTACACCAAGCGGGATCAAGCCTGCAAGCAGAAACACTATTTTCCATTCAATCGCCTGATAAGCCTGCTGCATGTTTAACACGCCCAACAGGATCATAGAAATTGCTCCAGTAAAAAACGCCATAGCAATCGGAAATCCTGTAAGTGCAAGCGCTATGGCAAGCACCAAACCGAAGCCTGCAGTCCAGGTTTTTGAATGAATTTTGCGTTCTGATTTAAATGGCGTAGCTACCACAAAATCAATGCTCTTATCCATTTCCTGAATATTATCCCACAAACCATACACAATAATGGTATCGCCAATAGAAATTTGGTGGTCGGAAAAATCACCGCGCATCTCTTCGCCTTTGCTGAAGAGCCTGAGTGGTTCAACGGCAAATCGCCTTCGCATTGCGAACTTCCGGATGGTTTGCCCAATGGCTTCGGAACGGGGCGGAACAATCACTTCGGCAAAACCCGACTCATCAGGGTTTCGCAGCCGCGAAAAGCGGCTTAAAGGCGGTTCGGCAAGCAATTCAAATTCGGCAGCCAGTTTTTTGATATTGTCTTCCAGACCCAATAATGCGAGTTGTTGTCCGGCCTTGAACCTGGTTTCACGCCAGGGTGCATAAATCACATCGCCTTCGCCAGAAGTACCAATGATGTTTACATTGAATCGCTTCCAGATTCCTGATTGTTCGGTGGTTTGATCAATCAAAGGGCTCAAACCGCTTATAGAATAATACCAGATATTGCTGGGTAACTGCAGCGCTTCAATGAGTTTTTCCTGTGCCGAAGGGACCTTGCCGGTTGAAGTTTTCCGGGGCAGCACATAGTTGCCGAAAAAGTAAAAGAATGCAATTCCCGATGCAAGCAACAGGACGCCCAAAGGAGTTACGCTGAATAATCCGTAGGGTTGCAGGCCGGCATTCAAAAGCAGGTCGTTTACAAGTATCAGATGACCTGAACCGACCATAGTCAGCGTTCCGCCAAGGATCACGGCGAAGCCCGCAGGCATGATCAGGGATGATGCAGGAATATTGGTTCGCCGCGAAACGTCAATCATACCGGGCAAAAAGATTGCAGCGGCACCGATGTTCTGAATAAAACCCGAAACAAGGCCAACGATCAGCGACATAAAAGCAGTGATCGTTCTGTTTTTTGGGCCAGCCACCCTGATTATTGCAATTGAAAACCTATCCATCAAACCGGTTCGTGCAATGCCATGCCCAATGATCATCACGGCCATAACTACAATGACTGCGTTACTCGAAAAACCTGAAAGCATTTCATGCGGTTCGAGGATGCCAGCCCAGCCAAGGGCCAGCATGCACAAAATTGCCACCATATCAATACGCACAAGCTCGGTGATAAGCAAAACCACTGTGGCAGTGAGTATGATAAGTACAATGATGATGGAAGCATCCATGGTGTTTATGCATCTGAAAAATAGATGCTAATGTAAGAAGTTTTCGGGATACAGCTGTTTTCTCAGTAAACCAGATGATTCTGCTGGCTTAATTGAAGCATTCCCAATCCTTGCAGCTTTAAAGAATTATTTCAATGTTGATCCGATGCTGCAGATCAGGATAAAAAGATCTTGCTTTTTGTGACAAACGCTGACTATCATAATTTGTGAACCCATGCCAACGCCGAGAAAACAGCATAATAACCATGGCAGAGAAGTGATTGTTGGAAAATTACAAATTATCCGGTGTTGCGAGCGGCACTGCACATACCGCTCAACGAGGGAGGAGATTTGTATTATTCAAAACCTGTATTGATATGTTAAAAGTTAGGCAACCCAAAATCTTTGTTTCTCACGCTACTGCTGATAAAGAAATCGTTAACAGGATTGAACACCTTTTAAAACAGAAAGGTCTATCCCCTTATTTAGCTGAAAGGAGTTCTATTGGCAGACATTTGATTGACAAACTCCGGAACGAACTGGAAGATTCTAATATGTTCCTTGTTGTTTGGACAACAAATGTTGAAAGTAATAGCAAACCAATAATTGCTTTTGAAACGGGCATGGCCTGGACCAACAAACTTCCAATTTTTATTCTTAAAGAAGAATCATCTCAACTTGATTGGTTTTATGAACAAGTAACAGACTATGTGACTTTTAATAAATGCGATGCCAAATCAATTGACAAACAAATAGGTAAGCTTGATTTCGATCAGTACAGGGATCCAATTTATTTCAAGTTCCCAAAGGAAAACAATTCAAAGGGAAACTCATATAACGAGTCTGTGGTTCAACAAGATGGGGGTATTCGATTTTCACCTAACTTTAATGAAATCGTACATTTTATTATTGAGAATAAAATCAATCGAATTATCAGGGATATAAGAGTACATATTCAATTCCCTGATTTTTGCAATATCCAATTTATTGAAGGTGGACATGGAAAGGGTGTTCAGAAGAATGAGCAATTTGATCTGCGATTGTTACCAGGTAATACAGTTCGGTTGATGATGCCTGCTTTACCGTCAGACGAAAAATGGGAATTTGAATTGAGGGTGGTTATTGGAGAAAAAGCTTTGTCTTCTGAAAAGGACATTAAAGTTAAAGTTCAAGGAGGTGATTACACAAAAAAGGAATTTTCTATCCCAATCAAGGTTTATTGAGAATATTTTATATCAAAAACATGATTGTGATTATGACCTAGCTGAGCGGCATTTGCAATGCCGCTCCGAACATCATTGAATAGAGAATAAAACAAACCAAAAGAAACACATAGATAATCACCACGCAATCGTGTCTGGATTCGCAACTAAAAAACAAAAGGCCGCTTCCATATCGAAGCAGCCTCGTGCATGGGGTTTCATTAAATAGCGTTGAATTTAATCAGCGATCAGATTCATATCGTCAAGCTGCTTCATGGTCACTTTCACCGCATTGGCCGATTCTTTCACAAGTTTCATTTCTTCGGCGTTCAGTTTCAGTTCAATAATTTCTTCAATTCCCTCAGAACCCAAAATTACGGGCACGCCCATGTAAACATCTTTCATACCATATTCGCCTTTGAGCAATGCACACACCGGGAAAATACTACGTTGGTCATCCACGATGGCTTCAACCATTTGAGCGGCAGCAGCGCCGGGAGCGTACCAGGCAGAGGTTCCCATCAGGTTCACCAACTCACCACCTCCTTTGCGGGTCCTGTCAACAATTTTTTCAATTTCTTCCTTGTTCAGCAATTCGGTGACTGGAATTCCTGAAATACTTGTATAGCGTGGCAATGGAACCATTGCATCACCGTGGCCACCCAGCAACATTGAGTGAATGTCTTTTGGAGATACATTGAGCGCATCGGCAATAAAAGCTTTATACCTTCCAGTGTCCAAAATGCCTGCCATCCCGAAAACTTTCCTGCTGTCCTTGCGCGCTGCTTTATAGGCTGCATACGTCATCACATCGAGGGGATTGGTAACAACAATAATGATTGCTTCCGGTGAATATCTTATAACCCGTTCAACGGCTTCGGTAACAATAGCTGCATTGGTTTTGATCAGATCATCGCGGCTCATACCCGGTTTCCGTGGAAGGCCGGAAGTGATCACCACAATCCCGGAACCTTTGGTTTTGAGATAATTATTGGTAACTCCTGTAACACGGGTGTTGAAGTGGTTGATGGACGAAGTCTGCCAGATGTCCAGCGCTTTGCCTTCGGCCATGCCTTCTTTGATATCCACAAGCACAACTTCGCGGCATAAATCTTTTTGGGCTATTACGTTGGCGCAGGTAGCTCCAACATTTCCTGCGCCTATTACGGTGATCTTTCTCATGGTTGATTGAATTTATTGGTTATAATCAGGAGGCAAAAATAGTAAAACATGTAAATACCTGCGAATGAAAAATTAAAAAACGCAAGCGGCTACCTCTCCAAAACAGAATAGATAGCCGCTTGTTCAACTTAAGGTCTGAAAATCAGGATTCGATTGACTTTTTTTGCGCATCAATAACAGCGATAGCCACCATGTTTACAATTTCTGAAACCGAACTGCCCATCTGCAAAATATGAACTGACTTGTTCAATCCCATCAATATCGGCCCTACGGCTTCAAAGCCGGCCATTTCCTGCATCAGTTTATAAGCCACATTTCCTGCAGTCAGGTATGGGAATATCAATGTATTTGCCGGTCCATCAATCAGTTTACTGAACGGGAAATTCTCTTTCAGCATTTCGTTATTGAGGGCAAAGTTGGCCTGGATATCGCCGTCTACGATTAAATCAGGATAATTCTTGTGAAGTTTTGCAACCGCATTTCTTACCATCAACGGAATTCTGCCTTCATTTGACCCAAAATTTGAATAACTGAGCATAGCGATGCGCGGGATAATGTTGAACTCCCTTATCTTCTCGGCTGCCTGCAAGGTGATTTCCATCAGGGTATCCTCATCAGGGTTCATATTCACCGTTGTATCGGCAAAGAAGAAAGGCCCTTTTTTGGTCAGGATCATATACATACCTGAAATAACACGGGCGTCCTTCCGTCTTCCAATGATCTGAAGGGCCGGCCGGATAGTATCAGGGTAATTGCGTGTTAATCCGGAAATCATGGCATCGGCAAAGCCGGTATCAACCAGCATGGGGCCAAAATAGTTGCGGTGCTGCATGCGATCGAGCGCGGCAGCCATTGTTACGCCACGACGTTTGCGTTTTTCAAAAAACATTTCTGCGAATTTGAACCTGCGCTCTTTTTCTTCAATTGATTTTGGGTCAATAATTTCAACATCATTGAGTTCGAACTCATATTGCCTGATCATCCCTTCAATGACTTCTTTGTTTCCAAGAAGAATGGGGATAGCCATGCCCTCATCTTTTACCAATTCGGCGGCTTTTAAAATCTTATAATTTTCTGCTTCAGCAAAAACAACACGCTTTGCATCCATGCGGGCTTTTGACCTGATAAACCGTTTTACCGGATCACCAAGGCCCATGCGCTTACGCAGTTCATCGCGGTAAGCATCCCAGTCGGTGATCGGTTTGCGGGCTACACCGCTTTCCATGGCCGCTTTTGCTACAGCAGGTGCAACATGTTCAATTAATCTTGGATCCATAGGTTTGGGAATGATATAATCTTTTCCGAACCTCAGGTTTCCTGTTTTATAGGCAACGTTCACTTCGTCGGGAACGGGAAGTTTGGCCAGGTCGGCCAGTGCATAAGCTGCTGCCAGTTTCATGGCATCATTGATCTTTGTTGAGCGAACATCCATAGCACCCCTGAAGATAAAAGGAAATCCAAGCACATTGTTGATCTGGTTCGGATAATCGGAGCGGCCTGTACCCATGATCAGGTCGTTACGCACCGACCAGGCTTCCTCGGGCATAATCTCAGGCACCGGGTTTGCCAGGGCAAAAACAATAGGATTTGGGTTCATCTTTAGCAGCAATTCCTTTTTCAGCGCTCCGGCAACTGATAAACCAAGAAACATATCAGCGCCTTCAATGGCATCGGCAAGGGTGCGGGCATCAGTTTCAACCGCGAACTGTAGTTTGGCAGAATTCAGATCAGTTCTTCCTTTATGCAACACACCTTTACTATCAACCATGATTACGTTTTGTGGTTTCGCACCCAGCGCAATGTACAGCCTGGTGCAGGAAATAGCCGAAGCTCCTGCCCCACTCACAACAATTTTAATGTCCTCAATTTTTTTACCGTTGATGAGTAGCGCATTCAGAAGCCCGGCGGAAGTAATGATAGCTGTGCCGTGCTGATCGTCGTGCATCACAGGAATATCTATTGCTTCCTGAACTTTTGTTTCGATCTCAAAACACTCAGGCGCTTTGATGTCTTCGAGGTTGATGCCACCAAAAGTCGGGGAAATGGCGATGATTGTTTCTATGAGTTTCTGAGGATCTTTCAGGTCAACTTCAATATCAAAAACATCAATATCAGCGAAAACCTTAAACAGCAGGCCTTTGCCTTCCATAACAGGTTTGCCGGCCATTGCACCAATATCTCCAAGGCCGAGAACTGCCGTTCCGTTTGAAATAACCGCAACCAGGTTGCCTTTGGCGGTGTATTTATAAACGTCGTCAAGGTTTTTTTCAATTTCAAGGCAGGGAGTAGCAACCCCGGGAGTGTAGGCCAAAGAAAGATCCCGTTGGGTGAAATAAGGTTTTGTAGGAATTACTTCAATTTTTCCTGGCTTTCCTTCTGAATGATAGGCCAGGGCTTCTTTCTGTAATGTGGTTTTTGTACTCATGTCTTCTCTTTTAGGTTTTTAATGTGGTAGAAATCTGTGGTAAAACAATGCCACTAAATTAGGATATTTTTCTGATGCAGCCTGCAAAGAATTAAAGATTCATTTTTGAGCCAAAATTGTACTTTTGCCAAACTCTTAAAACTGGTGTTTCATACCATGTCGCAATAACCCATTATTATGTATTCATTTATTGAAGGCCAATTGATTGAGAAAAGACCTGCTTATGCAGTCATCAATTGCAATGGCATAGGCTATTTGCTTCACATTTCACTTCATACCTACGGTCTGCTCCCGGAGGTTTCAGAAAAAAAGCCTGCTGCATGCCGGTTGTTAACGCATCTTGTTGTCAGGGAAGATGCGCTTGTGCTTTTTGGATTTGCCAATGAAGATGAGCGTGTTTTGTTCCGTGAGTTAATCACTGTTTCAGGTATTGGCGCAGGCACAGCCAGGCTGATCTTTTCTTCACTTACTCCTGCTGAAATCAGGGCAGCCATCGTAAGGGGCGATACATCGCTGATACAGTCAGTGAAAGGGATTGGCAGCAAAACTGCACAACGGATTATTGTTGATCTTAAAGACAAGCTGGAAAAGACAGGAAGTGGCGGAGAAATTTTAGAAACCCAGTACAATACCAAAAAAGATGAAGCGTTATCAGGGTTAATAATGCTAGGCTTTAACAAAATACTGGCAGAAAAAACAATTGACAAGATCATCAGGACCGAAGGAAGTGGTTTAAGTGTTGAAGCGCTGATCAAGAATGCACTCAAAATGCTGTAAACTGCTATAAGCAAAACATGTTACCAGTAAAGGCTGATACTTCACGAAAATAAGCTACACCCTTGAGGCAATTCATTTTATACGTACTCAGATCAGTGCTCTTTTTATCACTATTGCTTGCAATGTGGGGCAATATTCCAACCGTGAGCTCAAATGACCACGTTCTCTTTTCTTCTCCGCCCGACACTACTTTATCGCCCGATACCAGCATAGCATTGCCATATCCGCTTACCCCTCATCCGGATGTGCTTACGCCAGGTTACCAATCGCCCTCATCACTCGATTTTAAAGATCCATCTTCCATAACTGAAGAAGTTGTTTACGACCCGCTTACAAACCAATACACCGTTTACCGGAAAATAGGCGATATAAGTTATCGTACACCACGAACCCTGACCTTTGAAGAGTACAAGGACTATCGCCTCGAAAATTCATTGCAGAATTACTGGCGCGAACGCTCGGCAAGCACATCCAGAACGCGCGGCAGCGATGGCATCATCCCACAGATCCATGTTGGCGGCCAGGTATTCGAACGCATTTTTGGAAGCAGTACCATTGATATCCGCCCACAGGGATCGGCTGAGCTGATCTTTGGGGTACTCTCAAATTACCGTGAAGACCCAGCCCTGGATGTCAGACGCAGGCGCACCACAAATTTCGATTTCCAGCAGAAAATCCAGATGAACGTGATCGCCAAAATCGGTGATAAAATAGAGTTCAATACCAATTATAATACTGAGGCAACTTTTGATTTTGAAAACAAGTTAAAGCTCAAGTACGAAGGCAAGGAAGATGATATTGTAAAACTCATCGAGGCCGGCGACGTTACTCTACCGCTGAACAGCAGCCTGATCACAGGAAGCCAGAGCCTGTTCGGGATTAAAACACAGTTGCAGTTTGGGCGAACCACAGTAACCTCGGTGTTCTCACAACAAAAGAGTGAAACCCGCAGCATAACGGTTCAGGGGGGAGCGCAAACAAGTACTTTTGAGATCAAAGCCCTTGATTACGAAGATAACAGGCACTTTTTCCTCGCGCATTATTTCAGGGATCGTTACGAGCAAGCCCTTGAGCGCATGCCCATTATAAGTTCCAACATCAACATTACAAAGATCGAGGTTTGGGTTACAACGCGTGGTGCAGCAGTTACTGAGAACCGTAACCTTGTAGCGTTTATGGATCTGGCAGAAAACTTGCCTTATAATAATCAATTGGTTTCTTCAACGGAATATTTTGCCCCCGATAATCGTTCGAACAATTTATTGCAGCAATTATCTGACACCAGTCAGCTAAGAAACATCAACAGTGTTACAAGCTATCTGTCAACCCATCCGCTTGATCTGATTTCAGGGCGTGATTTTGAGAAAGTCGAAAATGCCCGTAAACTAAACCATAACGAATTCACCTACAACAGCAAACTCGGGTTTATTTCGTTGAATTATCAGTTGAACCCCGATCAGGTGTTGGCCGTAGCTTATCAATACACCATCGTAGGCCAGGACGACAGGGTTTACCAGGTAGGTGAATTCTCTGACGAGGGAATTAACTCACCCAATGCCCTGATGGTAAAATTGCTCAGGAGCACCGCCATGGATACCCGCGTACCTATGTGGGACCTGATGATGAAAAACGTTTATAACCTGAATGCTTTCAGGATCAACCGTGAAGATTTCTACCTGAATATTCTCTATAGCGGTGGTGTTAACAGTGTTCCAACAGGCTACCTGCTCGAAGGCCCGGCCGATGTTGAAGGCGTACCGCTCATCCGGGTTATGGGATTTGACAATCTCGGCCAGCAACTTAACCCGCCACCTGATGGCATGTTCGATTTTATTGACCAGGCAGCAACCCAGGGCGGAACCATCCAATCATCAACCGGAAGAATTTACTTCCCGGTACTTGAACCCTTTGGCAGTCATTTACGCAGAAAATTAGCCAACGTTGAACTTGGCGATAAATATGCATACGACTCACTTTATACGCTTACTAAAACAGGCGCCGAGCAATACCCTGACAAAAACAGGTTCATTATCGAAGGGATGTATAAATCGGAAAGCGGTTCAGAAATATCGCTCAATGCAATCAATGTTCCGCAAGGATCGGTAAGGGTAACTGCCGGAGGTACCCCGCTTACCGAAAATATACATTTTACTGTTGACTATACTCTCGGAAGGGTTCGGATTATAGATGAAGGTGTTTTGAATTCCGGTACCCCAATCAATATTTCGCTCGAAAGTACGAATATGTTCAACATCCAAACAAAACGGCTTTTTGGAACCCGGGTTGAACACCGGTTTAATAATGATTTCTATATTGGTGGAACCATTCTTAATCTTAACGAACGCCCGCTGACCCAAAAGGTAAGCTATGGAAACGAACCCATCAGCAACACCATCTGGGGTGTTGATTTTGGATATCAAACCGATGCAATGTTTATTACACGCCTCATTGATAAACTGCCATTCTATAGCACAACAGCTCCTTCGCGTATAACCGTTGACGGGGAGTTTGCACACTTTATACCCGGGCATTCGAGAGCAGTAGGTAAAAGCGGAACAACATATATTGACGATTTTGAAGGCAGTAAATCAACCATTGACCTGAAAAATGTTGGTAACTGGTTTCTTGCCAGCACACCACAGCAACAAACCATGCCCAATATGTTTCCGGAAGCGGCAGCAGGAACTGGTTTAAGATATGGCTTTAACCGTGCACGGACCTCGTGGTATGTTGTTGACCCGCTCTTTTATGAAAGAACCAGCAACCTGCGACCCGAGAACATTGATAAGAATGAACTCTCAAGGCACTCAGTGAGGGCAGTAAAGGAAACTGAAGTCTTTCCGAATGCCGATCCTCCAAGTGGGCAGCCCATGAATATCCCGATTTTCAATATGGCTTTTTACCCTGCAATCAGGGGGCCATACAACTATGACGTAAGGCCAACATCCATCTCAAGCGGGATCAATGCCGATGGAACTCTGAGAGACCCGCAAACTCGCTGGGGCGGTATGATGCGGGCGCTTGATAACACCGACTTTGAAGCTACTAACATAGAGTATATTGAGTTTTGGATGATGGATCCCTTTGCCGAAGATTCAACACACACAGGTGGATACCTTTACTTCAATCTCGGCGATATTTCAGAAGATTTGCTTCGCGACGGAAGAAAAGTCTATGAAAATGGTTTGCCCACCGGCCCTGAACCTATCAATGTTGATACAACTATCTGGGGTCTTGTTCCAACCATACAAGCCCTAGTGCCTGCATTTGATAACGAATTAAGTGCAAGACAATACCAGGATGTTGGTTATGATGGACTCACCAACGAAGTTGAAAGAAGCTTCTTCTTCGACAATTACCTCGGCGTTATAGCAGAAGAATTTGGTGATGCATCCGAAGCATACCAGAATGCTTTTAACGACCCTTCAACCGATAACTTTCAGTATTTCAGGGGTACAAACCTCGACGATGATGACCGTTTCAGGAGTATCTCAAGGCGGTATAAGTATTTCAACAACCCTGAGGCAAACTCCCCGACTGCGCAGCAATCGCCTGAAGCTTATTCTACACAGGCCACAAGCTTGCCCAACACCGAAGATATCAACCGCGACAATACGCTAAATGAGGCTGAACGGTATTACCAATATGTTATTGAGTTGCGACCCGAACAAATGGAAGTAGGCAGAAATTATATTGCTGATATTCACCACGCACAGAATATCCCTCTCGAAAATGGAACAAGGGGCAATGTAAAATGGTACCAGTTTAAAGTTCCGGTCAGAAGTCCTGACCAGACAATTGGAAATATCCAGGATTTCCGTTCCATCAGGTTTATGCGTACGTTCTTTAAGGGTTGGGATCAGGAAGTGGTACTGAGGTTCGCAACACTTGAATTGGTTCGCAGCGAGTGGAGAAGGTATTACAATGAATTATTTGAACCGGGCGATTTTATTCCGAGCCAGACAGAAACCCAGTTTGAGATCAGTACAGTTAATATTGAGGCCAACGGTTACCGTTCTCCTGTTCCTTACGTTTTACCTCCGGGTATTGAACGCGAAGTAAACCTTGGAACCATTAACCTGCAGCAAAAAAATGAACAATCCATGGCCATCAAGATCTGTAATCTTACTGATGGTGATGCACGTGGAGTTTATAAAACCACCGACTTCGATTTCAGGCAGTTTAACAGGTTTAAAATGTATGTGCATGCCGAGAAATCAATTGAAACCGATGAGTTGAATTTCGGTGATCTGACCGCAATCATCAGGATAGGTTCCGACTTTACCGAAAACTATTACGAATATGAAGTTCCGCTTGAGTTTACTCCCTGGAACACTTCCTCAGCCAATCCTGATATCATCTGGCCCGAAAACAACCAGATTGATATATTGCTTTCAAAACTGGTTGAAGCAAAAATCAGGCGCAACGATGAAATGAATAAGCCAGGTTCTATTATAACAACCTCTATACCCTACTATGTGAATGATGGCAACCGGCGAATCACCGTTGTTGGAAATCCCAGCCTGAGCGAAATCAAAGCATTGATGCTTGGTGTGAGAAATCCTAAAAAACGTAGCATTTATGACGATGACGACGGACTGCCAAAATGCGCGGAAATCTGGTTTAACGAACTTCGCCTGACCGATTTCAACGACCAGAGCGGATGGGCAGCAACTGCCCGAATGAATGCTATGCTCGCTGACATTGGAAACGTGATGGTTTCGGGATCATACAGTACGCCAGGTTTCGGCAGCATTGACAAAAGGGTTTCCGAAAGGCAGATAGAAACCTTCTCGCAGTTCGACGTTGCTACCAATTTGCAATTAGGCAAATTCTTCCCCGAAAACTTTGGCCTTCGCATCCCTATGCACTTCGACTATTCCGAAGCACGTGCCACACCTCAATACAACCCACTCGACCCCGATGTTTACTATAAGGATGTTGTCCGCGACATGAGCAAATCAGAAAAAGATTCGCTCAATATGCGAACCCAGGATTTCACCCAGCGCAAAAACATAAATTTCATGAATGTGCGCAAAGAAAGAACCGGAGCCAACGCGAAAGTATATCCCTGGCAAATTGAGAATTTCGACTTCTCCTATGCATACAGCGAAATCAACCAGCGCAATATAGATGTTGAGTTCGATAAAAAACTTACCTACCGTGGCGGCATTGGGTATAATTTTTCGCACAGCCCAAAAAATATCCGGCCTTTCACAAACTTCACAAACATCAGGTTGATCAAAGATTTTAACTTCTTCTTACTGCCCAGATCCTTTTCTTTCCGAACCGATATGTTCCGTGAATATAACGAGCGCCTGATCAGGAATAAAAGCGAGGCGCTGATTAAGATTGACACCAATTACATTAAAAGATGGGATTGGAGCCGGCTTTTCGACCTCAAATACGATCTTACACAAAGTTTAAAAGTTGAGTTCAACGCCGCTGCCAATGCATTTATTGATGAACCCCCGGGAGCTGTTGATCGTGAAAAGCCCAATTACCAAGCTGTAAAGGACTCTATCATGCAGGAAGTTTATTCAATGGGAACGCTTACCAATTTCAACCAGAACCTGAGCGTCAGCTATATGCTGCCTATCAATAAAATCAAACTCTTCGATTGGGTAAGCATAAACACGAGGTATTCCAGCATGTTCCGTTGGCAGGCATCGCCCAGGAGTGTGCAGGAAACACTCGGAAATACCATCGAGAACAATGGAACCTTGCAGGTAAACAGCAATTTCCGCTTCAGCAACCTATACAACAAAGTGGAGTTCTTAAAAAAGGTAAATCAAACTACTACAGGCCCGGCTGGCCGCAGCAACGTTACCCCGCCGCGAGACCAGAAAAAAGACGAGGAAGGCGAAGATGAACCCGCCCAGGATACTGTAAATCAGGGTGTGGACATAGGAAAATATATGAGAATAGCCGGAAACACGATACTTCGGTTGATGATAAGTCTAAAAGATGGTTCAATCAGTTACACCGACAATCGTGGTACACTGTTGCCTGGTTTTATGCCCGAACCTACATTTATGGGAAATCGAATGAGCGACTTAGCGCCAGGTTGGGGTTTCGTTTTTGGCGATCAAACGGATATCCGAAATAACGCTGTACGAAATAACTGGATTTCATCCGACACCTTGCTCAACAGCGCTTACCTTACAAGGATTTCAAAGAATCTTGTTGTCAGGGCCAACCTCGAACCACTGCCCTATTTACGAATTGACCTTACGGCCGATCGTACCGAAGCCATCAACTTTCAGGAATATTTCAAAGCCGGCCCCGATGGCGAATTTAAATCATTTGCCCCACAGCAAGGAGGAAACTTTAGTATGTCGTTCCTGATGTGGAACACGGCATTTACTAGCGATCGAAAAGATCACACCAATCCGGTTTTTGAATCATTTAAGGAAAATCGCTTAATTGTAGCCCAACGGCTGGCCGAAGGTGATAATCTATCGCAAGGTTTTGATACATTGGGTTATCCTGATGGTTACGGTGCAACTTCGCAGGACGTTTTGCTTCACGCTTTCCTTGCTGCATATTCAGGGCGCGATGCTTCAAAACTTGGTTTGAACCCTTTCCCAGAAATACCAATGCCCAACTGGAGGATTACATACAATGGGCTCACTCAGATTCCATTCTTTAAGAGGTATTTCAGAACCTTCACAGTATCGCATGCATACCGCTCAGTGTATAATGTAGGTTCTTACATGACCAATCTCGAATACAAGGCAGGCGCTGGCATAAGAGATAATGCGGGCAATTTTATTGCGGAAAAGAGAATGGATGTGGTTACAATAACTGAACAGTTCAGCCCCCTCTTCAATATAGATATGACCTGGAATAACAGTCTTCTTTCAAAAATTGAAATCAAGCACTCACGGAATCTGTCTTATAGCTTCGTAAATAACCAGCTTACCGAAGTTAACAGTAAAGAATACATCGTTGGATTAGGCTACAGGATTAAAGATATAAGGTTCCTTATCACTGCAGTTGGCGGTGGAGGGCGAAGCCAGCGTGTCAGCAGTGAGGTAAATCTGAAGTTGGATGTTTCCATACGAGACAATAAAACCGTATTACGCAGGATTGATGAAGAAATTGACCAGGTTTCAGCAGGGCAGCGCATTATGTCAATTAACTTCTCAGCCGATTATATGGTGAACCAGAACCTCACTACCAGACTATTTTTTGAACGCTCATCCACAAATCCTTTTATCTCTAATCAATTTCCGAACTCTACCACCTTTGCCGGCATCAGTTTAAGGTTTACGCTCACGCAATAGAAGAAAAACAAATATTGTTTGGTTTTTCTTAAGTATTTACTAATTTTGATCGCTTATTAAGGAACAAAAACAGAAGTATTATGAAAGTCCCCGAATCATTAAAGTACACAAAAAACCACGAATGGATCAAAGTTGAGAACGATGAAGCCATCATAGGAATCACTGATTTCGCACAACATGAATTAGGAGATATTGTTTTCGTTGAGGTTGAAACCGTTGGCGATTCATTGGATAAGGAAGAAGTTTTCGGCACCATTGAAGCTGTTAAGACTGTTTCAGATCTTTTCATGCCGGTTGCCGGCGAAGTACTTGAATTCAATGAAGCACTTGCCGATACACCCGAATTGGTGAATAAAGATCCATACGGAGAAGGTTGGATCATTAAGGTTAAATTAACAGATGCCAGCCAATTGAACGATCTTTTATCAGCATCCGAATACAACGAAGTGATCGAATCACACTAAGCCAAACATTCCAGGCTAGGCTATTCTTATCATAATATGCCCTGGTTGAAAAACTTCAGAATCGTAATCTTTTGGAGCATTTTCATACTATTACTTTCAATTTATCCGGGAAACTATCTGCCCAGGATTCCTGATTTTTATCAGCTTTTCAAACCAGACAAAATTGTTCATCTGATCCTTTACGGAGTGCTTTCGTTTTTGCTTCTTCAAAGTATGCAAAAACAATATGGCTATGCATTCCTGCGTTATTCTGGTACAATAATTGCGTTGGCACTGAGTGTTTTGCATGGGTCTTTGATGGAATACCTGCAATACTCGTTAAATTTAAACCGAAGCGGAAATATTTACGATTTCATTGCAAACACAATAGGCTGCTTTATTGGATTTGCAGTGTTTTATCTGATCCTCAGAAAAAAAATGGTCAAAGCAAATGCTAATTGAAAAAAACTTAATAATTTAGCCATGTTTTAATGGCTCTTAAAAAAACCCGAATTATGGATACCAAAAAATCATCAAAAGCCGACCTCGAAAGCAAAAGAGTTACGTTCATACAGCTTGGATTAGTTTTCACGCTGGCTTTGGTTCTGCTTGCTTTTGAATGGAAATCTTACGACAGGGTGCTCACCGACCTTGGTGACCGGGATGCTGTAGATATTACTGAAGAGATGGTTGAAATTACACGCCAGGATCAACCACCACCTCCTCCTGCACCTCCTCCACAAACCACCCAGTTTAAAATTGTAGAAGATGATGTTGAAATTGAGGACGACTTCATTGTTGATGTTGATGTAGATCAAACAACACAGATAGAAGCTTATATTCCTCCCGTATTTGAAGAAGAAGCCGTTCAGGAACAGGAAATTTTTATCGTTGTTGAAGATCCGCCATCATTTCCCGGAGGCGATGAGGCACGTATCCGCTTTTTATCTGAAAATATACGCTACCCGCAAATGGCTCGTGAAAGCGGTATCCAGGGCACAGTATTCGTAACATTTGTGGTTGAACGCGATGGCTCCGTTACCGATGTTAGGATTTTAAGGGGAATCGGCGGTGGTTGCGATGAAGAAGCTATCCGCGTAATCAAGGCAATGCCAAAATGGAATGCAGGAAAGCAAAGAGGTCGGCCGGTTCGCGTTCAGTTTAATATGCCTATCAGGTTTACATTGCAGTAAAAACTTTTAATCATAAAAAAAGGCTACTTCTATCCGAAGCAGCCTTTTTTATTTTATAAGCTGTTTATTATTTCCCGTTGCCTATTCTGGCAAGATACATATCCAACGCCATAGTCATTGATGGCGCCTCGGGAAGTGGTGCCTGCAAGTCCAATCTCAAACCTGCACTGGTAATCGCCTGGGCAGTTGCATTACCAAAGGCTCCAATCTGAATATCTCCCTGTTTGAAATCAGGAAAGTTTTTGAACAAGGATTTGATTCCTTCGGGGCTGAAAAAAACGATCATATCATAATCCAAATCACCGAGTTTATTCATTTCGTTGTGTACCGTTTTGTAGAAAACCGACTTCGAATAATTTATCTTGCTTGCTTCTAGCATGCGGTGCTGTTCCTCCTTGCAAACATCGGAAGCAGGAAAGAGAAACTTTTCATCGGAATGCTTTTTAATAAGATCTACCAACTCGGCAAAATCACGGTTTCCATAAAATATTTTACGCTTGCGATATACAATATACTTTTGTGTGTAAAGTGCAATAGCCTCGGTAATACAGAAGTACTTCAGGGTTTCAGGAACCGTGTAGCGCAATTCAGTACACAACCTGAAAAAATGGTCCACTGCATTCTTACTTGTAAAAATGATTGCAGTATAATCCTGTAAATAAATTTTTTGCTTGCGAAACTCCGATGCCGTTAAACCTTGAACCTTAATAAAAGGTTGAAAGTCAATTTGCATACTGTACTTTGATGCAAGGTCAAAATAAGGTGATTTTTCATTCTCAGGTTGGGGTTGGGAAACCAAAATCTTTTTAACCTTCATATGCTTTCCTTAATAAATTCCTAGAAATGTTGGGTTTCGAAATTTTTTGCAAAGGTACTTTAATTAGCAATATACGGCATTAAGAGGTTATTGTTTTTTATTTAAGTATTTGGATCGCTATAAACGCGATATTTTAGATTACCTTACAAACGCTTGGAATACACCAACTTATCATCTCGAAGATTGTAAAAATCCTTCAGTCGGGCTTCTTCGATATAATTATTGGAAATATAAAACCGACGGGTAGGTTCGTATAATGGTTGCGAGGAGGTTTCGGCATATATGCCCGAACCACCAATTTCCCTTGCGGCCTGTTCAGTTAATTCCAATAATTTTTTTCCAATTCCGTGACCACGAAAATCATGGTGAACCACGATCCAATACAGATCATAACTTGACTTAGTACACGGAATTAACCCGAAACAACTGTAGGCAACTGGTTTACCATCAACTTCAGCAAAAAGGAAACTGTATCCGCTCTCGTTGCCTTTGTTGAGAGTCTCTTCAATCAATTCAACGGCAACATCAATCTCATAGCTATGGAAAAAATTTGTGGATGTTACTATTTCCCTGACGTATTCCACATCTTCAGGCTTCACCACAGAACGGATTATTATATTATTTTTCATTGCTCCCACTTAAATCGTTAATAATTAAGTTGACTATCTCAGCCTGCGACAGGCCTTGTACCGTTGCGGCTGCCACAAATCCGCTATCAGCCGAAATGCACGGGTTGGCGTTTATTTCAAGCACATAAAGTTGGCCGTTTACATCCATCCTGAAATCAACCCTCACGTAACCTTTTAAGCTGAATTCTTTCCAGCATTGCAGGCATATTTTCCTGATGCGACCACAAAGATCGGGTTCTGCGGTTTCGTCAACAAAATGCCTGACGGTATTTTTATACTCAAAAGATGCTTCATCCCATTTGGCGCGGTAGCCCACAATTTTAGGTTTCGCATCAGGGTAATTGATGAATTTGATTTCGGCGATGGGTAGCACCATTGGCCCATTCTTTCCGGCTATCACCGAAACATTGAATTCACGCCCTTCGATGTATTCTTCAGCAAAATATGTGTTGTGTTGCTTGTTTTTCTCTGTAAGGCTCTCAGCAATGATTTCAGCATTTCCGATAAAAACCGGGTTGTGTTCATCCATACCAAATGACGCATGTTCCCAAAGCGACTTTAAAAGGAATTGCTGACCGCTGAACCGTGATTTTAGTTCGTCAGGATTGATTGAAAATGCTGGAGTTTTTATTCCTGCAAGTTGCATTATCTTCTTTGAAAGCAACTTGTTGCTGGTAACATAAATGGCTTCGGATGGGCAACCAGTGAATGGGATGGCATGATGCTCAAAAAATGCCGGTGCAATATGAATGAGGCGGCCATCGGCATTGATTGTTTCAACCAGATTCACAACGAAATCAGCTTGCATTAAATTGATTTGATCAATGTTCCTGTCGAGGTCATTTTCAAAATCAAATTGATGAACCTCGTAGCCCAATGTGGCTAATCCGTCCCTAAAATATTTTGCTTCGTCCAGCACATCCAGTTCATCTGGCGGTGGATTGGGTCCGAGTTTACTATGAAAAATCAGTGCTGTTGGCATGCCCAGTGGTTATGGATGGTTATTGATGCGTTTCAAGGCTGATTGCATAATCATGCCAATCAGATCCTTGTAAGAAATTCCGTTCAACTTGCATAAAATCGGTAGATCAGAATGGATTGGGTTCAAGCCCGCGAGCGGGTTGACTTCTATAAAATTTGGAACGCCATTTTTATCGAGCCGCAGATCAACACGGCCTCCATCGCGGCATTCCAATGCATTCCAGGATCTTAACGCAACATCGTAACAGTATTCAGTAATTGATTTTTCAGGAATGGAATATGCGACCCTTGATTCATACTCTTCTTTGTTTTGCAGTGAATAAACCTGTTCTTCAATTTTCCCGTACACTATCACTTCCATGATTCCGCATGGTGCAGCTTCGTTTCCGGTGCCGGTTATTCCAACAGTAAATTCCCTTCCCGGAAGGTATTCTTCAACCAACACGGGCTGTTTGAATTTATCCAGGAGTTCTTTTGCATTCAACTCAAGATCCATACGATTGGTTACAAGAGATTTTTGCGATATTCCTTTCCCGGTTCCTTCAGCCACAGGTTTGATAAACAATGGATACTCCAGGTTGATGTTTTCTAAATCCTTTTCATTTTTTACGACCACAAAAGCAGCAGTTGGGATTCCATTTCCACGAATCACATGCTTGGCCATAGCCTTGTGAAGCGTAAGTGAAAGCACCATGGGATCAGAAAAAACATAGGGAATGCGGAATGCATCAAGCAATGCAGGAACCTGGGCTTCGCGCCCAATGCCGTAATAACCTTCGGCAATATTAAACACCAAATCCCAGCACTTTCCCGAAACCAAAGCTTGCGTAAGTTCCACAATATTTCCAATCCTTTCGGTTTGATAACCCAATTCATTCAGGGTTGATTCAATGCCGGCGATGGTTTCTTCCGAATCAAATTCAGCCACTTCCTCATGTGAGAAACCCTGTTGCAAATAAGTGGTTTTTAAATCAAATGTGAGACCTATTTTCATTTTATGTGATTAGCAGTTGTATTGTTTGAAAACCTCCCATCCCACAGGCCTTTGAAAAAGTGCCGGGCATTGATGCCAAGCGATACATTTTTATAACCCCCTTCCTGAACAACCAGCGTTGGAAACTTCATTTGGCCAATCAACTGACCGTTCCTATAAAAATCAGGAGCTGTAAAACTCCATGTTCCGGTCGGGTCACCTTTTGCTATATCAAAGCCCAGTGAAACCAGTAAAAAACGCGGACTGAAGGTTTTTATCTTTTTAAGTGCTTTTAAAAGAGTTTCATGATAAGCTGCCGTTGTGCATATTTCCGGTAATGGATAATTGATGTTGAAACCGGTTCCATCGCCGGTTCCTTTTTCGTCGTCAAAACCAGTAAAATACGGATATGCAAATGATGGATGACCGTGGATAGAAATGGTGAGCACATCGCTGCGATGATAAAAAATATCCTGTTGCCCGTTTCCGTGGTGATAATCAATATCCAGGATAGCCACTTTACCGTATTCACTCAAGAAATTAGCCGCCACCGCAATATTGTTAAAATAACAAAACCCACCAAAAACCCTTTTTTCTGAATGATGACCCGGTGGCCTGATCAAAGCATAGGAAAGCGGATGTTCCTCAAGAAGTTTCTGACTTGCAGTAATTACGCAATCTACCGCCCTTTTTGCAGCCAGGTAGGCGTTTTTATTGATTGGAGTAAAAGTGTCTATACAATAATAACCAGCAGCTACTGAGCGGTCTTTGGGTGGTTTTGCTGCATTCCTTATCGGGAAAACATATGGATAAACCGATTGACCTGGTTTGAGGTCTTCGCAAACTTTCTTAAGATAATTAACCAGACCGGATGAATGAACCTTGCGGATATGATCTTCGGTAAAAAGTAAAGGTTTGATTTCCTCAAACAAACCGGTTTTGTTTATCTCTTTCCTGATACTTTCAATCCTTACCGGCGATTCCACATAACCCCTTTCCCTGACATGGTGGATTGAATGTTTATCGTTGACCACAAGGAATATCCTGCGCCGCAATAGCAGATCTGCAATGTTTTTATTTGCAGGTTCTGATTTACGGTATAAATATGGCCTTCTCTCCACTGGCCCGTCTTTTATGGAATTAAGCACTTTTTGCCTGTACCTTGCAGGGCAATAATCGGAATACTTCCTTTCAAGTATTGCCGCTACGATTTTCTTCAGGTCTTTACCAACCAATGGTTCAGGACGATCCAGATCATCAAAAACCAGCAAAGGCGGACAAGTATCGGCTTCGTTCACAGGAAGCTCGTATAAGGTATTGATGATGGGTCTGGCTCCAAACTTTTCGTAGAATTTTAAGCGCTTTTTGTTTTTGGTAATGAGATCAGCATCTTTGCAAAATGTAGGATGATCAGGTAAACATTCGAAAAATAAGCCCAGTGCTCCAAGTTCTTTTGATTCTTCCCTGACCCTTTCATACAGTGCACTTCCAACCCCTCCAGAGGTAGCATCTTTACTGGTGGCGATAAACTCGAGGAAGCAGAAATTTATATCCGGGGCATAATAAAGCGTGGCAAAACCTTTAACGAATCCGCTGAAGTTTTCAAGCACAAAAACCCTTACAGAGAATTTATATTTCAACGGATTTCTTAACTGCTCAGGGATAAGATCAAATTTTTGAGGATCAACCTCCGGAAAGTGCGAAACAAGGATTTGCTTTACCTGCTCAATGGCTGCTTTATCCCGCAGATAAAGATCGTTGGTTATTGTCCGGATACGAAACATGGCTTATTCAATTTCCGGATAAGTGAACATCTTGTTTTCATAGTTTCGCAAACGGATATTTCCATGTTCATCCTTTCCTAGAAAATACTCAGGGAGAAGCGGAATTTTGCCGCCGCCTCCGGGTGCATCAATCACAAAATGTGGAATGGCATAACCGCTGGTATGACCCCGGAGCCCTTCAATGATTTCCAGCCCCTTTTCTACCGGTGTCCTGAAATGTGTTGAACCAGGAATAGGGTCGCACTGGTAAAGATAATAGGGTCTGACCCTGAGTTTCAACAAACCCTGCATGAGGTTTTTCATGATTTGCACTTCATCGTTGATACTTTTCAGCAAAACCGTCTGACTGCCAAGTGGAATGCCAGCGTTGGCCAGCCTTGCTGTAGCCTGGGCAACTTCAGGTGTAAGTTCGTCGGGATGGGTGAAGTGAATGCTCATGAACAGCGGGTGATATTTGCTGAGCATAGCAACCAGGCTTTTGGTAATCCTTTGCGGAAGCACCACCGGAACCTTGGTGCCAATGCGTATGATTTCAACATGAGGAATAGCCCGGAGCCGGCTCAGCACGTAATCAATATAACTGTCGCCCAATGTAAGCGGATCGCCCCCTGAAAGCAATACATCACGGATGGCTGGATTGGCAGCGATGTATTCGAAAGCCGGTTCAAGTGCACTTTTACCAAGATGCAGCTTGTCGTCCTGCGCAACCATGTGCGAACGCGTGCAATAGCGGCAATAGGTGGAGCAAAAGCCTGTAATCAGAAAGAGTGCCCTGTCGGGGTAACGATGTACCAGGTTGGGAACCGGACTGGAATGTTCTTCGCAAAGCGGGTCGTGATCTTCACCTGGACTGATGTATAATTCTTCCTTCACCGGTACTACAGAACGGCGTATGGCCTGCATTTCATCAGTGCGGGAAAGCAACGAGGCGTAGTAAGGTGTAATCCTGATTGGCAAATTTACCTTGTCATTTTCATCACAGGCAAGTTCATCGCTGGTTAGATTTAGAAACTGCTTTAATGCCGCAACACTTTTAATGCTATTACGAACCTGCCAACGCCAGTCGTTCCAGTCATTCAAGCTGGCAGAAGGATAATATTTGTAAAAAAATTCAAGGGATTGTTCTGATGGGATAATGGCTCCGGAACCGGAACCATTAGGGGATTGGCCATTTGGTTTAACAAGCTGAAGGTTAAACCCGTTCACTTTTGCAGACAAACTGGGAGGTTCGTCATCAGCCTGGAGCTTGTCCTCGTGGAGGGCAAGCTCCGAAATTGGTTCGGTATCCATGGTATATAAAATGCGGTGTCTGTTTTTTAGTTTACTGTTTGTTAATACTTTGTGGTTAATGATATCATATGATGATCATTTTTTTCTGCTTAGTTTTATTTTAATTGTGCCATCTGAAAAACGAGCGAAAGTATATCAAATTACCATCCGTGGTGCAACTTGTAAATAATATTTTATTCAGTAATTAAGACGCAGTTAAATAAAAAAGTAACCAGCCATAACTCCTGGTTTGTCAGGATGTTAACTACGCATCAAGAAAGATCTCATCAAGGTTGGTTTAGTTTAAAGTTAACCAGCCTTATTCGTGCTTAAAGAACCTGAATACCGCTTCGCCCTTTTTCGCGCCAATGCACTCCTGCAACTCTTCCAATGAAGCCTTTTTCAGGTTTTTAACCGACCGGAACTTATTGAGTAGTTTATCCGAAAGCACTTTTCCAATTCCTTCAATTTCAACCAGCTCGGTTTTGATGGTACTTTTTTCTCGTTTCTTGCGGTGGTGTGTGATCGCAAAGCGGTGGGCTTCATCGCGGAGTTGTTGGATTACCTTAAGT
This sequence comes from Bacteroidales bacterium, assembly GCA_014860575.1. NCBI lineage: Bacteria > Pseudomonadati > Bacteroidota > Bacteroidia > Bacteroidales > Bacteroidales bacterium. The sequence continues at coordinate 62,952 of JACZJK010000005.1, read as the reverse complement.
GTTTCGGATTTTTTGTCAAGGTAAAGCGGCAACGGATCGCCGGGATGATAAATTTCTTCGAGACGTTTGGCAATGCCAATGATTTCAGTTTTATCCTGAACACAAAGATCGGTGAGGCTTTTGTAAGCTGCATTTAGCTGGCCTTTTCCGCCGTCAATGATGATGAGTTGTGGCAACGGCTTTTCTTCTTCAATCAGGCGCTTGTATCGGCGTGTTACAATCTCGTACATCGAAGCAAAATCGTCAGGACCTTCTACGGTTCTGATATTGAAATGGCGGTATTCTTTTTTATCAGGTTTCGCATTGGTAAACACCACCACGGCAGCTACCGGATTGGTTCCCTGAATATTTGAATTATCAAAACATTCTATCCTTTCGGGAAGTTCTTTCAGGTTCAAATCCTTTTGGATCTGACCCAAAATTCGTTTTGTGTGGCGTTCAGGGTCAACAAGGTCGCGCTGTTTCTGGCGTTCGAGTCGGAAATAGCTTGCATTGCGTTCGGAAAGTTCAAGTAAATGCTTTTTGTCGCCGCGTTGCGGAACCGTAAAAGTAACTCCGGGAATTTCAAATCCTGGTTTGAGCGGAAGGATGATTTCACCGGCATCGCTGTTAAACCGCTGTCTGAGTTCGGTTATGGCCAGTACAAGAACTTCGGCATCAGTTTCATCAAGCCTGGTTTGAACTTCGATTGTGTGTGACTGTACAATGGCGCCATCTACAACCTTCACAAAGTTCACATAAACAAGATTTCCGGTTCTCACGAGTGAGAAAACATCAACATTGCTGATGCTCGGGTTCACCACCGTTGATTTACTGCGGTAACGCTCCAGCACAGTTAGTTTATCCTTGATAATCTGTGCTTTTTCGAACTCAAGGGCTGCGGCATGTTCGTACATGAGCTCATTTAATCGTGTCCGAACCGAAACCAAATTACCTTTGATGATATCACGTACCGATGCAATGTTCTGTAGATGTTCTGCCTCGCTTTGCAGCCCTTCGCAAGGGCCGAGGCAATTGCCGATGTGGTATTGCAGGCAAACTTTAAACTTCTTCTTTTCAATGTTTTCTTTAGTAAGGCGCAGGCTGCAGGTTCGGATCGGATAAAGCTGGCGAATCAGATCCAGCAAGGTATGCATCATTCTCGCTGAAGCATAGGGCCCGAAATACTCGGAACCGTCGTTGATAAGGTTCCGCGTTGGAAAAACTCGCGGAAAAGGCTCTTTCTTAATGCAAATCCATGGAAAAGACTTGTCGTCCTTGAGCAGGATGTTGTAGCGCGGCTGATAGGTTTTGATCAGGTTATTTTCGAGCAGCAGGGCATCCAGTTCAGTATCTACTACAATATGATGAATGTCGGCAATCTTTTTCACCATCACCCTCACTTTTCCCACCAGGCTGGCATCCTGCCTGAAATACGACGAAACCCGCCTTTTCAGGTTCTTTGCCTTGCCCACATAAATGATCCTCCCTTCCTTATCCAGAAACTGATAAATACCAGGTTTTTCCGGCAGGATGCGGAGGGTTGGGGTGAAGGAATTGTGAATATTTACTTTAACCATAAAAACAAAGTAATACTACCTCATATGCTCCCAACCCTGCGCCAGTATCGGCACAGCAGTGCCATCGCGGGCAATCAGGTTTACACCTTCGCTTTCATCGGTGATGTGGCCAATAATCGAAATGCCTTTTATCACAGAGATTTTATCATGATCTCCAATCGGAACAGTAAAAAGCAACTCATAATCCTCGCCGCCGTTCATGGCTGCTGTGATGGGCTGGATGTTAAATTCTCCAGCGATCATTGAAGTGGCTGGGTCAATGGGGATTTTGTCTTCGTAGAGGTTGCAACCTGATTTTGATCCTTTGCAGATGTGCAGTATTTCCGAGGCAACCCCATCGCTAATGTCTATCATAGCTGTGGGTTTAATACCAGCCTTACTAAGTTGCTCCAGCACATCAAAACGAGGTTCAGGTTTTAGTTGACGTCCCAGAATATAGTCGTGTCCGGTAAGATCGGGTTGCATAGTTGGGTCATTTTTAAAAACTTCCTTTTCGCGCTCAAGTAAGAGTAAGCCCATATAAGCTCCACCTAAATCACCACTCACGCAAACAAGGTCGTTCGGCCGGGCGGTATTTCTATAGGTTACATCATCTTTCTTAACGGTTCCCAAAGCTGTAACAGAAATAAACAGACCTGCCTGGCTGGAAGTAGTGTCGCCACCAACGAGATCCACCTTATAGCGTTCGCAGGCAGCAAACATTCCAGCGTAAAAATCTGTTAAGGCCTCTACCGAGTAACGGTTCGAAACAGCTATGCCGACAAGGATTTGTTTGGGTGTTCCGTTCATGGCAGCGATATCGCTGAGATTTACAACTACAGATTTATAGCCAAGGTGTTGTAACGGTGTATAAGCCATATCGAAATGAATGCCTTCGATGAGCAAGTCTTTGGTGGCAAGCAGGTAGTGATCGCCGGCATCAATCACGGCAGCATCATCGCCAATTCCTTTGATAACACTTTTATCTTTGGGTTTGATATTTCCGGTGAGATGGTCAATCAGACCAAATTCCCCTAAATCCGACAGCTCGGTTCTAATCTTGGTATCGCTCATTATTATAGGTTTAATTGTTGCAAAGGTATTCAATTCGGGTGCATTGGAGGTTGCAATGCAATATTCCTTACTTTTGCCTCTCTGCTCGCGAAAAACAATATTCATGGGAAAAGGCTTGAAGCTAATATCATTATTGTTGCTGTTTTGTGTGACAACGCTTTTTTCGCTCCTGGCAGCAGAGACTTCGTCAATATCACCGAATGCTGATTTGGCAACATTAGAAATTATCCTTCCCCGAATCATTGTTCAGCAAGTTGAAACTACGGTTGAACTGAAGGTTCTGAACGCAGATAGCACTTTTGCTGATGGAGAACCGGTTTCTTTACTTATCAAAGGAAAACCGAAGGTGTTAGTTTTCAGCCAGGGAAAAGCAAGCTTTCCTTACACTTTCAAATCCTCTGAATTACTCACGGTTGAGTTGAATGAAATCAAAGCTGAACGCCCCGTTCGTCCGATCCCGTTATGGATGTCAGTTCTGCCTCCTTTGTTAGCAATAGCGGTTGCATTGATTTTCAGGGAAGTAATCTCAGCCTTATTTATTGGTTTGTTCACCGGCACACTCATTATCTGGATTTTCAGGGATGTAGGTGTTGGAACGGCATTTTTAAACGGTCTTCTGATGATCATCGACACGTACATTCCGGAAGCAATTATGGATCGTGGCCATATTTCCATCATTATCTTTTCAATGCTGATTGGCGCGATGGTAAACCTGATTACCCGCAACGGAGGAATGAAAGGAATTGTAAATGTTATTTCCCGTTTTGCTTCTACACCGCGCTCCGGACAATTTGCCGCCTGGCTTATGGGAATTGTGATATTCTTTGATGATTATGCGAACACGCTGGTGGTTGGAAATACCATGCAACCTGTTACCGACCGTTTGAAAACTTCACGCGAAAAACTGGCTTATATCGTTGACAGTACAGCGGCTCCTATGGCTGCCATTGCGTTTGTGACCACCTGGATCGGAGCACAATTAAGCTACATTGCGGATGGAATAAGAACACTGGAATTAAATGAAACACCCTACCAGGTTTTTATCTATTCACTGCAATACGCTTTTTATCCTTTTCTGACCCTGGCTTTTGTGGGCATGCTCATTTACAAACAGCGGGATTTTGGTCCAATGTATAAAGCTGAGCTCAAAGCCAGGCAACAAGGCGTGACCCAAGCGGTTTCCAAAGCTTCAGAAGATGATGAGCCAGTAAAACCACGGTGGTACAATGCCGCTATACCTGTTGTGGTTGTTGTTATGGGAACCATAGCCGGGCTGGTTATAACCGGATTGGATGCTGTGAGTTGGGACAATAACGCAGGCTTTTCGAGAAACCTTTCACATATTATCGGGCAGGCTGATACTTATCGCGCCTTGCTTTGGTCGTCACTGCTGGCAACGTTAGTAGCGCTGTTTTTAACTGTAAGCCAACGCTTACTTTCACTGAAAGTCAGTATTGAGAGCCTAATTGAAGGGTTCAAAACCATGCTCACAGCCATTGTGATCCTTATTATGGCATGGTCAATTGCACTCATCACCCGGGATTTACATACTGCAGATTTTATCTCTCATCTTTTATTAAGCCTTAAAGTAAGTCCTTATATGATTCCCGCCATTACGTTTTTGTTTGCAGGAGGCGTAGCTTTTTCAACTGGTTCCTCCTGGGGAACTATGGCCATTTTGTACCCGTTGATTTTGCCGGCATCGTGGATGATATCCCAGGCTAGTGGGATGGAATATGCCGAATCATTGGTCATTTTTCATAATGTTGTTTCCTGTGTGCTGGCCGGCAGTGTACTTGGCGATCACATTTCCCCGATTTCAGATACAACGATCCTCAGCTCATTGGCTAGTTCCTGCAATCATATTGAGCATGTTCGAACCCAGCTTCCCTATGCACTTATTGTAGGCGTGGTTGCTGTAGTTGCCGGTACTATCCCTGCGGCTTTTGGAGTGCCTGGTTATATTAATTATCCGGTGGCATTGCTTATATTGTTTGGAATTATCATGCTGGCAGGGAAAAAAGTCGGTGCTGCATCAAATACTCAAAGTATATGACCTGGTTACAAATTATTTTACTTGTTGGCTCGGGTGTATTAACCGGGTTTATCAATACTCTTGCTGGTGGTGGTTCTGTTATTTCACTGTCGGTGCTGATGTTTTTAGGGCTTCCTCCCCAGGTTGCCAACGGCACAAACCGAATAGGCGTGCTTTTTCAAACACTCTCTTCAACCGGTTCATTCAGGCATTATAAAGTACTTAACCTGAAAGAAGGGATCAGGCTTGCAATTCCTGCAGTAATTGGTTCGCTTATAGGGGCACAATTGGCTGTTGATATTAACCAGCAGGTTTTCAATACTGTTATTGCAGTATTATTGGTTTTGATTATGATCCTGATGTTTATTAAACCTTCGCACTGGATCAAAGGCAACGAAGAACTTATTGGCAAACGGCCCGGATGGATACAAACTCTTGTGTTTTTTGGTATCGGGCTTTACGGTGGTTTTATCCAGGTGGGTGTGGGATATTTCCTGCTGGCCGGAATTGTTCTAGGTGCAGGTTATAACCTCGTAAAAGCCAATGCCCTCAAAGTTTGGATAGTTTTACTCTATACGCCTTTTGCTCTTGTTGTATTTATTCTGAATGACCAGGTGAATTGGGCTTTTGGCCTGGTTCACGCCATAGGCAACGTAATTGGCGCACTGGTTGCTGCACGGATGGCTGTGAAGAATGGCGCTAAATTCGTTCGTTGGGTGATTGTTGCATTCATAGTTATTACCGCAGCCGATTTGATAGGAATCATTGATGTGAGAAGCTGGTTGAATCCATAATATGAGGAGATGCTATCTCAGAACCATTCGATATCATCGTTGTTTATAATGATATTTTACTTTATCGTCTTTTTTAACGATATATTCATTTATCGTTTTTTATGACGATAATGTGTTTTATCACAAAAATTAGCGATATTTGCACCATGATTAGCATAATAACCGGAGATATAGTCAATTCCCGAAGCCTCAACAACCAGGATCTTTGGCTTAATCCGCTGAAAAACCTGCTGAGTGAATGGGGAAGTAACCCACAGCAATGGGAAATATTTAAAGGTGATTATTTTCAGTTGGAGATAAGCGATCCTTTACAATCCTTGCGTGCTGCGCTGCGCATCAAAGCATTGATAAGAAGTTTGGAAATCAGCGATCATCAAAAGCGAAAATCAGATATTGATGTACGGATAGCAATTGGCATAGGCGAAAAGGAGTATGTGAGCAACCGCATTTCCGAAAGCAACGGTTCTGCCTTTGTTTTCTCGGGTGAAAAGTATGAGATGTTAAAAAAGGAAAAGATTACGTTGGCGGTAAAATCAGGATGGGAAGAATTTGATAAGGAAATCAATCTTTATCTGAAGCTGGCTGTCAGCTACATGAACAAATGGTCATATTCTTCGGCTGAAATAGCAAACACCCTCCTTAAAAACCCACATAAAACCCAGGCTGAAATTGGCCAGCAGCTTGGCATAGAGCAAAACTCGGTAAGTGGCCGGTACAGCAGGGCAAACCTGGAAGAAATTCTTGAAGTGGAGCAAATGTTCAAAGAAAAATTGGGGAGGCTATTAACATGATCATTCTGCTGAAACTCATCCTGGCACATTTAATCGGCGACTTCCTGCTCCAGCCTAAAAGCTGGGTAGAAGAGAAGCGAAAGCATAAAGCACTTTCCAGGGTTCTATATCTGCATGTTCTGGTTCATATTGGCCTTATGCTCTTGCTAATCTGGGATCTCAGCCTTTGGCCATTGGCAATGCTGATCGGAGTGGGGCACCTGCTCATTGACATCGCAAAACTTTACCTGCAAAAAGAGAAAAATAAAACCTGGTGGTTTGTATCCGATCAATTATCTCATCTTGTTCTGGTGGTGGGATTATGGTACTGGTGGTTTGATTTTCCGGCAATCATTACTGATACAGCGTTTTCAGCAACTTTTTGGATTTATGTTACAGCAATCTTTTTCCTGTCATTTCCAATCGGAATTATCATCAAAGAACTGCTTTCTTCATGGTCAGAAATTCTTTTTGAAGGTTCAGACGAATCATTGGCAGATGCAGGCAAATATATTGGCATTTTGGAGCGACTGCTTATTTTTACTTTTATTGCTACAGGGCATTGGGAAGGAGTTGGTTTTTTACTGGCGGCAAAATCCATATTCCGCTTTGGCGATCTCAAGGAATCGAAAGACAGGAAGTTAACAGAATACATACTGATTGGAACCTTGCTCAGTTTTGGCATTGCTATTATTATTTCACTGGGAGTTGAAAGAATGACCTGAACTTTAAATGTTGAGCAAAATTTTGATCCAATCCTGCGCGGCTTAACACCATAATTCAAATAAGCACATTTCGCTGAAAAACAATACTATGAAAAAACTATTAATTACTCATTTAATAATTTTTTTGAGCCTCGGCACTTTATTTGCCCAAAAACCAGATTATGTGCTGGTTATCCACGGTGGTGCAGGTAGTATGAACCCTGAACGCATGAGCGCTGAACAGGTTGAAGAAGCACAAACCGCTTTGCAGCAAGCTCTTGATGCCGGCGAAGCAATCCTGAAGGCTGGAGGCTCAGCACTTGACGCCGTTGAAGCTGCCGTTCGCTTTCTTGAAGACCATCCCGCTTTCAATGCAGGGCGTGGTGCTGTTTTAAATGCCGATGGCGAGATAGAACTTGACGCATCCATCATGGATGGCAGTAACCTGATGGCCGGGGCAGTAGCCGGGGTTCGCACGATAAAAAACCCGGTAACCGCCGCCCGTAAAGTAATGGAGGCGTCACCGCATGTTCTCCTGATTGGCGAAGGCGCTGAAAAGTTTGCGCTTGAACAGGAAATTGAATTAACCGATCCATCGTGGTTTCATACCGTAAAAAGTCATGAAGAACACCAGCGTATCAAAGAACGATTGGACAAGGAAGGCAGAAAAGGAACAGTTGGAGCAGTGGCTTTGGATAAAAATGGAAATCTTGCTGCAGCTACATCCACTGGCGGTATGGCGATGAAACGATTCGGAAGGGTTGGCGATGTGCCCATCATTGGTGCCGGAACCTACGCAAATAATGAAAGCTGCGCCGTTTCGGCAACCGGCCATGGCGAATTTTTTATCCGTAATGTAGTAAGCTACGATATTTCAGCGTTAATGCTTTATAAAAACATGAGTCTCACTGATGCTGCCAATTCGGTAGTCATGGAAAAACTGCTGGAACAAAAAGGCAATGGCGGCGTTATTGCTGTGGATAAGGAAGGCAACATTGCCATGCCATTTAATACGACGGGGATGTTTCGCGGGTTCGTAAAATCAAGTGGCGAAACCGGAATAAAGATTTTTAAAGATTAAGTAAAAGTGTATGCCTGAAATGATAGATACTGCAATTAGGCAAGAAAGGGTGATTCTTATTGGTTTGATCACAAACCGGGAAGATGAAACCCATATTGACGAATACCTCGATGAACTTGCCTTTTTGGTAGATACAGCAGGAGGTGTAGCAGTTAACCGCTTTGTACAGCGACTTGAAAGCGCCGACCGCCGCACATTTGTTGGAAGTGGAAAACTGATGGAGATAAGTAATTATGTTCAGGAAGAAAGCATTGATGCAGCCATTTTCGATGATGAATTAAGCCCTTCGCAAATCAGGAACATTGAAAAGGAACTCAAATGTAAGATCCTGGATCGCAACAATTTGATTCTTGATATTTTTGCTAGCCGCGCCCGGACAGCGCATGCGCGAACCCAGGTTGAGCTGGCCCAATATGAATACTTGCTTCCCCGCCTGACGCGTATGTGGACCCACCTTGAGAAACAACGCGGGGGAATTGGTATGCGAGGCCCTGGTGAAAAGGAAATTGAAACTGACCGCCGTATTATCCGCGATAAAATTGCCTTGCTGAAAAAGCAACTGAAAACCATTGACCGTCAAAAAGCAACCCAACGTGGAAATCGCGGCTCAATGGTAAGAGTTGCATTGATTGGCTACACCAATGTTGGCAAATCTACTTTGATGAATGTGATGGCAAAGTCTGAAGTTTTTGCTGAGGATAAACTGTTTGCAACGCTCGATACAACGGTTCGCAAAGTGGTAATCGGAAACCTGCCGTTTCTTCTCTCCGACACCGTTGGGTTCATACGAAAATTGCCCCACTCCCTTGTAGAATCTTTTAAATCAACGCTTGATGAGGTACGTGAATCGGATATCCTTGTTCATGTGGTTGATGTCTCACATTCCGGCTTTGAGGAACAGATTGAAGTGGTGAACCAAACCCTGGCCGAAATTCAAGCCAACGATAAACCTACAATAATGATTTTCAATAAAGTGGATGCATGGCAATCAGCGGAAAAAGAATCGGGAAATGAAGATCCGGAGGAGAAACAAAGTCTGGAGAGCCTGAAAAAGCATTGGATCGCGCGCAATAACCCACCAGCTATTTTTATTTCTGCGACCCAAAAAACAAACCTCGATGAATTGAAGGAAATTCTTTACTATAATGTAAAAGCCATTCACACACAGCGCTTTCCTTACGATAAATTTTTATACTGAAAACAGCAGTTTATCGCCGGATGCAGCGAACGGAAAATCCATTGCCACTGAAACTGTGAATGCTTGTTACGCTGTGCATGGTTCGGGCAATCAGGAAAACCATGGCAGTTTCGTTATCGGAAACAACATGACTCCAGAAATACCCGTTCTCATTCAGATGGTTAAATCCTCCATGATCATAACGTACACCAGCCATGAGTGCATTGAAGCCGGTTCCTCCGCCATCTCTTAACCTGGTTGCGGCAGATTCTTCACCAAGGTCTTCTATTAATTTTTTCCAGTCTTTGGATGTTGGCAATCGCCAGCCTGGTGGACATGCCTGGGCTGCACCAACATAAGAATATAAACGACCGAAATTTTCGCAATTGGAAGGTTCATTATTATAACACCATGAATTTGGGTTCTCGTGATTCATATTCTGTGCTGTCCAATTCTGTTTGCCAATTTTAACTGTCTTATAGATCTTTCCATCACGGGAATCGGTCATGGTGCCGGTGATTTGCCCATTTATTGACCCGTAAAATAAAAACAACATTCCGAAAAAGATGCCTGATAATTTCATTTCTGGATTTTAGTAAAATATCTTTGAAGTGCTAGTGCAGACAAATTTAATCAATTCAGCCGAGCCTGGTTTTAATCGTTCTGTCCTTTCGCTATTTGCTGCCGTTTTCTTACTTTTGCAAACAGTTTCAAAAGCGATCTATTTTTGGCCCTATAGTTCAAGGGATAGAACGGAAGTTTCCTAAACTTTAAATCCAGGTTCGAGTCCTGGTGGGGCTACAGTTCATTTGGAATCTTTGATTATCTGAATTATTTATTTTATTCGTGCATCCGCCCCGGCGGACAGGTTCGTGGCTAAATAATACATTTCAGAGTGGACTCAATGATAGAAATACATATCAAACCATCAGAACCTGATGACTTTTTCCATTTTCTGCTGCCTCAAGTATAATTTAATGATCTGCTGTACATCGCGGTTGTCCTCAAAATGACGGATGCAATCACTGAGAATTTCAGGGCTGCCATTTATAACATTCGGATCGAAATAACCATAACCAAGGTATTTCCCCTGTTCGATCTTCACAACGGAACGCTCATCGCAATGGCGGCCTTTGTCAATGATGTAGACATTTTCATTGCCATTGCCAAGGCTGTTGATTGTATTTGCAACACGAAGGTTATAATCTGCTGGCGATTCCTTTCCAATACATGCGCCTTTGCATTGCCTAATTGAATATTGAAAGCAAGCTCCATGAGTCTGATACAAACCGCATAATTTCTGGCATAAACCAAAGCGCTCAGCCAGTTGAAAGAGATGATCGCGTGCGGTCATTTTATTTTGATAAACAGCCAGGGGAATATCTTCGCGATTGGTTTTATCAATAAAAAAGTTGGTGTAACCTGCATCATCCGTAACGGTGAACAAACCAAAATGCGCCGGTGTGCGGCGTTGCTGGCGGTTATATAAAGGTTTGATCCTCTTTATTTCCTGCGATTCGAGCAATAATGCCAGTAACTCTGACCCGGTTTCTTCAAAACCAACATGAACAGTGGCATTCTTCATGTCAATAGCACGCCTGGTATTGCAATGCACCAGATGGGTTCGAACCCGCTCGCGGATGTTCAAACTCTTGCCAATATAAATTGCTTCGCTTTTATCATTAAAAAGATAGTATACGCCCGTTGTTTCTGGCAGGTTCTGAACCAATTCATGCTCGGGTGATACAAGTTTTTGCTGTTGGATTTTCACCTCACCATTTTGTCTGATCCGCAAGAGGTGATCAAGCAATTTGATTGTTGCCAAGGCATCTCCGGCGGCCCGGTGACGGTATTCAATAGTAATTCCAAGCTCCTTGCAAATATTGCCCAGGCTATACGAACGAAAGCCTGGAAAGGTTTTCCGGCTGAGTTGAACGGTGCAAAGTTTTTCACGTCGGTAATCATAACCCAGGCGCATGAATTCCTGTCGGATGAAATTGTAATCAAAATTTACATTGTGGGCTACAAAAGTCAGGTTCTCGGTGATCTCAACTATTTTGCGCGCAATTTCACAAAACCGTGGCGCGTGGGCGACCATCTGATCGGTAATACCTGTAAGGCGGGTAATAAAATGCGGAATTCCCCTCTCGGGGTTTACCAGGGTCACAAATGAATCAATGATTTCCGAACCGTCGTATACAAAGATTGCTACCTCTGTGATTCGGTCGCGCTGGGCGCTTCCTCCGGTGGTTTCTATGTCAATTACGGCGTACAATGTGCTGGGGATTTACGCACAAAAATAGACAAAATGCGCAGAGAGGCAATGCATTGCGTCTTTCTGAAACGATTAAAAAAAAGAGACGCAATTCATTGCGTCTCTACCAATTAATCTGTTAACAGAAATAATTTTGTTTTAATCAACTGCTTTATGAGATACTGATAGTGCGGGCAGGTTTTTCTTTTGCTTCTTCTTTTTTTGGAATTACGAGGTTGAGCACCCCGTTTTTGTAATTGGCGTTGATTTTTTCGGCTTCTACCGTATTGGGCAAAGCAAATGAACGCTGGAATGAACTGTAGCTGAACTCTCTGCGCATGTATTTGTCATCAGCTTGCTCATCTTTCACTTCTTTTTCTGATGAGATTGTCAGCACATTGTTTTCCAGGTTGATCTTAAAGTCTTTTTTCTCCAGACCAGGAGCAGCAACTTCGATCCTGAAATCATTTTTGCCTTCGACGATGTTCACCGACGGCATGCTTATGCCGGTTTGGGTGTCGAGAAAGTTGGACAGGAAATCCTTGCCGAAAAATTCATCTACCATACCTGGAAAAGCATTTCTTCTTCTTAACATTGGTAACATAACTCAATCCTCCATTATTTAAAATTAGACATTAGTTTGTAGTTTTTTTCGAACCTTTTTATGTGGTTATGCGATATAGCTTTTCAAGTTTTGTGCCATCGTAGAATGCTAAAACCTATCGTACGGTTATTGAAATGAGGTTTAATAGCTTGAAAAATGTTGATTTTTCAGCGCTTGAAATGAAAAACAGATTTTGTAAGCTATGTTTCTGTTTGAGGATCCCAAACAGTATGGCTGAAATTTTGGCGTTCAGAACCGAAAGCAGGCCGACATTATGTCACCGGAATTCAATCATTTATTGAGGTGGGTGGCTTTCCTTTAGCTGTTGGATAATTCTGGAGGAGAGGATATCAATGGCCACTTTATTGGTTCCGCCAAGAGGGACGATAATATCGGCGTACCGCTTTGATGGCTCAATAAAAAGAAGATGCATGGGTTTTACAAACTTTTCATAGTGGTCGAGCACCTGGATAAACGAGCGGCCACGTTCTTCAATATCGCGGCGTATAACCCGCATCAGCCTGTCGTCTGCATCTGCATCAACATATACTTTCACATCCATTCGATCCCGCATCCGGGGATTGGTGAGGATAAGAATCCCTTCCACAATCAGAACAGCTTTGGGATTTATGGTGATGGTCTCTTTTGCCCTGGCACAGGTAAGGTAAGAATAGATCGGCATTTGCACAGAACTTCCCTCACGAAGAAGATCCAGATGTTTGATAAGCAGGTTGAACTCAATAGATGACGGATGATCGAAGTTGATTCGGGCTCTTTCTTCAGGAGAGAGGTGGCCATTATCACGATAGTATGCATCCTGCGGAATAACCAGCACAGAATCTTTGGGAAGCAGTTTGGTGATTTTTTTTACCACCGTTGATTTGCCCGACCCCGAGCCGCCGGCAATTCCGATTATTAACATATTTTTAGTTTAGAAGAAAACTCATTAAAATACCGGCTGCAACCGCTGAACCAATCACACCAGCCACATTCGGCGCCATAGCGTGCATGAGCAGATGGTTTGAAGGATCGTACTTTAGCCCTTCGAGCTGAACAACGCGTGCACTATCAGGAACTGCCGAAACACCGGCGGCTCCAACAAGAGGATTTATTTTTTGGTCATCTTTCAGGAATAGGTTCATGATCTTCGCGAAGATAACTCCTCCGGCTGTTGCCACCATGAATGAAATGGCCCCAAGAATAAAAATAAACACTGATTGTTTGGTGAGGAATACATCGGCTTGTGTAGAGGCACCAACGGTAAGACCCAGGATGATAGTTACTATATCAATCATAGAGGTTCGTGCCGTATCAGCAAGGCGTTTGGTTACTCCACTTTCCTTAAGAATATTACCAAAAAACAGCATACCGAGCAAAGGAAGGGCGCTGGGCGAGATAAAAGTTGTAAACAATAAACCGATGATTGGGAACAGGATTTTCTCAAGTTTTGAAACAGTACGTGGAGGCTTCATTTTAATCACTCGTTCTTTCTTATTGGTAAGCAGCCGCATGATTGGAGGCTGGATCACAGGAACAAGCGCCATGTAAGAATAAGCCGCAATAGCAATGGGGCCAATGAGTGCAGGTGCAAGCTGAGAGGAAAGAAATATAGCAGTAGGGCCATCGGCGCCCCCAATTATTCCGATTGACCCGGCTTCCCGGATATCAAATCCAAATGCAAGGGCGCTAATAAATGTCAAAAATATTCCAATCTGGGCAGCAGCTCCCAGCAACATTAGCCTAGGATTGGATATAAGTGATGAAAAATCAGTCATTGCACCAATTCCAAGAAAGATCAAAGGTGGATAAATGCCTTTTGTGACACCAAAATAAAGATAATTTAACACGCTTCCTTCCTGATAAATTCCTAGCTGAAGGTTGGTTCCTCCATCCTGAAAAAAAGGTATGTTGCCTAAGAGTATGCCTGTACCAATGGGAATTAGCAACAATGGTTCATAGTCATATCTGATGGCCAGATAAATAAAGATTAACCCGACAATGATCATGATCAGGTTACCGTGCTGAACATTTCTGAACCCAGTATAGCTCCAGAACTTTTTTAACCCCGATTCAGTAGCTTCTTCGGTTTCATGCAACATCGTCATTAATTCATCTTCATCTTTCTCACTATTTGCTTCTCTAACACTATCCTCGTTCACGGAAATAAGCTCGGAAATTGTTTCAGTTCTGACGCTGTCAATATTTGCAGCTACAAAGCTAGCCAGGGTGATAATGCCAAATATACCCAGTATCGTATAAAATCTTTTCATCTGATGAGACTTAGTGTTTGGTTAAGGCCGTAGTATTTTTTTTTGACAATTAGGAAGTAGTAATATCAACCAAAGTATCGCCTTGTAAAAAGTTTTGTCCGACAATTACCCTGATGGATTTCACAGTTCCGTCCTTTTCGGCCACGATGCTGTTTTCCATTTTCATTGCATCGTAGGTAAGCAGTGCGGTGCCTTTTTTCACAGCATCGCCTTCTTTGACCATGATTGCCAGAACGGTACCAGGTAAAGGAGCAATAATGGCATGTGTTGAAACGGTTATAGATTTTTTAATCTTTGATTCAGAACGGGTAGGTGGCGCAACTTCAGACCTTACCAGTTTAGGGGTTTTGCTGGTTTTAATCTCCCTGTGAACCTCCACAGTGTATTGTGTACCGTTGACTTCAACTTCAGCAATGTTTTCCTCGAATCTCTTGAGTTCAACATCGTATTTATTTCCACTAATGGTAAATTGAAACTTCTTCATTTTGGATATTTTTAGCTGACGATTATTTATTGGTTTATAAAGCTACTATTATGAGAATGAAGTTCTGGCTCTAAAAATTTCAATTCCGATGATATGTATTCAATCCATAAATCTTTGAACTCCAGGGCGAGTAGCGCTTATTTACTTTTTTAATTGTAACAATATTGCTTTCCTCATCATGCATTTCGTCAAAGTAAAGGTGAAGAGCCAAACTAATTGCAGCATTAACCTCACCTGTAATATCAAGCGTAGTTTTTTCAGCTTCTTTATGCCGTCCCTGTCTGCGCAGCTTCTGCCTGATATTCATATTGATAACCTTTGGCATTAATGTATAAACAAAGTACATGAAGACCAATGCAATAAACACGATTCCGTAGCCTACCACCGTTACTGTGAGGGCAAAACCATCAATGGCGGAAAAGTCGAAATTGATTTTAGCGAACTCCATTCTGTTTTTATTTAATATTCAAAATTCCAGATTCAAATTTCAATGTTAATCATTGTTATTGCCGCTCTTCTATGTTTCTTCACTTTTTGCTACCCTTTGTCACGTTGCTTCCTGTTATACTTAGGTTTTTAGAGTGGCAGGTTGCAATGTTTTTTTGGTGGGTTGGTATCTTTCTTTGTTGCTAAGGCCTGTAAAGCCCGGATCACGCGGAAACGGGTGTTCCGGGGTTCAATTATATCATCAATATAACCGTGCTTGGCGGCTTCATACGGATTTGCAAACTTGTTAATATATTCCGCTTCTTTTTGTAAAAGATATTCCATTTTCAATGCAGGATCTTCCATTTTTGCAAGCGTGCTTCCTTCAAGCACTTCAATTGCACCTTTTGCACCCATCACTGCAATTTCGGCTGAAGGCCAGGCGTAATTGATATCGCCACGCAATTGCTTTGAACTCATGACATCGTGGGCTCCGCCATAGGATTTTCTTAAAGTTACAGTTACTTTCGGAACCGTTGCTTCACCATACGCAAACAACAGCTTGGCGCCATGAATGATGATGCCGCCATGCTCCTGCCGGCTGCCAGGGAGAAATCCAGGAACATCCACCAAGGTTACAATCGGAACGTTAAATGCATCACAGAAACGTACAAAACGGGCTGCTTTTCTTGAGGCATCAATATCGAGAACCCCTGCAAGAAATTTTGGTTGGTTGGCAACAATACCAACAGGCATGCCATTGAACTTTGCGAAACCTACCACAATATTTTTGGCATAATGGCGATGCATCTCCAAAAACTCATTATTATCAACAATAGTGTAGATAATGTCTTTAACATCATAAGGTTGGCTTGGGTTTGCCGGTATGATCTGGTTCAAGTCATCCTCGAGGCGGTTAATAGGATCATTGCATTCGGTTGCAGGCGGATCTTCAAGGTTATTGGAAGGCAAATATTCCAGAAGTTTCCTTATCAGCAATATTCCTTCTTCTTCGCTTTCGGCTTTGAAATGTGCGATACCGGATTTACCGGTGTGTACATCAGCACCACCCAGATCTTCAACTGAGATGTCTTCGCCAGTAACGGCTTTTGTAACCTTAGGGCCGGTAACAAACATGTAACTATTTTTCTCGCTCATGATAATTACATCAGTGAGGGCGGGAGAATAAACTGCGCCACCGGCGCAGGGGCCAAAAATTGCAGATATTTGTGGGATCACACCCGAAGCCATGATATTTCTCTGAAAAATATCAGCGTATCCGGCAAGGCTAAGTACACCTTCCTGGATGCGTGCTCCACCGCTGTCGTTAATCCCGATTACAGGAGCACCCACCTTCATGGCCTGATCCAATACTTTACAAATTTTCTTTGCATGGGTTTCGGATAAAGAACCACCCATTACGGTAAAATCCTGCGAAAATACATACA
Organism: Bacteroidales bacterium; assembly: GCA_014860575.1. Classification (NCBI taxonomy): domain Bacteria; kingdom Pseudomonadati; phylum Bacteroidota; class Bacteroidia; order Bacteroidales; species Bacteroidales bacterium. The sequence continues at coordinate 46,293 of JACZJK010000005.1, read as the reverse complement.
CTACCCGGCCATCAATGGTACCATGCCCGGTTACAACTCCATCACCAAGGAATAACTGATCCGAAAGACCAAACTCCGTACAGCGGTGGGTTACAAACATATCAAATTCTTCGAAGCTGCCTTCATCGAGCAGCATATCTATACGTTCCCGGGCTGTAAACTTACCTTTTGCATGTTGAGATTCTATCCTTTTTTCGCCGCCACCTAATTTAGCTTTTTCACGTAACTTGATGAGCTGGTTAATTTTTTCCTGACGCTCCATGTTGTTTTATGTTAGAGAGTTATATTTCTGTTAGTATAGTTTCGAAGTCCGATAATCAATGTTGGTAGTAGTCAGTGTAATTATCTGACTTCCTGAATACTACCGGCTTTTCTCTTTATTTTCGCAAAGTTCGGTAAGTACACCACCGGTTGACTTTGGATGGAGAAATGCAATATGCAAACCTTCAGCGCCTTTACGAGGTTGCTGGTCAATCAGCCTTATACCTTTGTTTTCCATATGGGCCAATGCATCCTCGAGGCCTTCAACAGCATAAGCGATATGATGAACTCCCTCGCCACGTTTTTCAATAAATTTACCAATTGGACCTTCCGGATCGGTTGACTCCAGTAATTCTATTTTGGTTTGACCCACCATAAAAAATGCGGTTCTTACTTTCTGATCCTTCACTTCTTCGATCGCATAACATTTGAAACCAAGTACATCTTCGTAAAATTTAATACTCTCGTCGAGATTGCTGACTGCAATACCAATGTGTTCAATATGAGTAGGTTTCATAATCTGAAAATTTTTGCAAAATTACCAGCTTATTTTGGTTCGGGAAAGGAAATACCGAAGAATCTATACAGTTTAGAATTGATCTAAAGAGAATTGGTAGCCGATAATAAATAGTTTTTAATTGCATGTTTAAAGCCAGCTATCCAAGTCGCAAAGAATTTCTAATTTTAATGCCTGAAAACAAAAATACACCTAACACCACACACTATGACAAACAAGAATTACCGGTTTAAAGTCTTGACATTATTGGCAGTTTTATTAACTACGAATTTTCTGGCTCATGCACAGGAAAGCAAAGAAGATCAGATCATACAGCTTATAAATCAGAAATTTGATGATCTGGGTCACAGAATTGATGCAATTAACAAAGCAGTTGACGACCTGGCCTGGCTGAACCGTGTTGGCGATGTGGCTTTCATTGACAAGGTGTTTATTACCGGCCCGCCTCCTGCTCAGGTTCAAAATCCTGATGCAATGGGCGCACTCAACCCAATCAGGTTTTACACCTATATTTTTATCCCCCGCGATATTGACCCGTCAAAAAAATATCCACTGCTGGTATTGCCCCATGGGGGAGTGCATGGCGATTTTACAACATATTACGCCCATATTGTCCGCGAAATGATATCCCAGCAATATATCGTGGTAGCGCCTGAATACCGTGGCAGCACAGGTTATGGCCGTAAAATGTATGAATCTATTGATTATGGCGGCCTTGAGAACCAGGATGTGAAAGCAAGTCGTGATTACATGGTTGAAAATTATGAATTTGTTGATCCCAAAAGGATTGGCATTATTGGATGGAGCCATGGTGGCATGATTGCCCTTATGAACATATTCGAATACCCGAAAGAATATCAGGTGGCTTTTGCCGGGGTTCCTGTAAGTGATCTGGTGGCCAGGATGGGATACGCCACTGATTCATACCGCAAACTTTTTTCAGGCGACCACCATATTGGTGCAAGCGCCCGCGAAAACATTGAAGAATACCGCCGCCGCTCGCCTGTAAACCATACGCATAAGCTTCAAACCCCTTTGCTTATCCACACCAACACCAACGACGACGATGTTTATGTGTTGGAAGTGGAGCACCTTATCCGTGCCCTGAAAGCCGAAGGCAAGCAGTTTGAATACGAAGTTTTTCAGGATATTCCTGGCGGACACTCCTTCGACAGGCTGGATACGAAGTTTGCCAAAGAAACCAGGATCAAAATATATAACTTCCTGGCCAAAGAACTAAACCCTCCCCGCCCGATTAAAAACATCAGGGATATTGATATGGCTGCTTACAGACCGTTGGGATTTTAAAACATTGAAGTGTCTGAAAGACTCAGTCGGGTTTGAACCCTTAGGGGTGCGCCGCACCTGACGGTGTTTAAAAATTAATTGGTCTTACTTTTCAAAAAATCACATAATGCCACCTGCCAACCACCTTCTCAAAGTCCTCATGCTCGATGCCACATCGGGTTTTTACAAATTGAAACGTTTCCGTGTAGGGGATTTTTTCGGTCCCGTTGATTTGGGCATCCATCTTGCTCATAAGTACAACAGCTTGAACATTGGAGCAGGCCTGCTTGCCGGTTCAGTATTTCCCGGCTCGAACCGATTGTTTGTTTCCGGTATTTCGCCCTGCTGGCATGGTTTCTTCATATCATCCATGGGTGGTGCTGCACTGGTTTTCGATGACCTGGGCATCAACATGCTTTCCATCATCGGGCAAGCTGCGCGCCCATCATTGCTTTACCTTAATCGTATCCACGGCGAGGAAATTGAAGTGGAACTGGTGGAGGCGGTTCCCGAAATAATCTGGGAACAAGGCCGTAAGGGTGTGTATGCCGTGATGGAACATGCCATCGAAATGTTTGGTTCGCGATACGAAAACGACCCACGGGTATTGGCAACAGGCCCGGCTTCGTTATACTCTGATTTTGGCGCCATTGGCTCGGCACCTGTAAAGAAAGGGCAACTCACTTATGTTGACACCTGGGCCGGCCGGGGTGGGTTCGGAACTAAGATGCTGCGGAGTCATGGCATCCTTGGCATTATATACGGGGGTACCCACATTGACGAAGACTTCCGCGACCGCTCGGTGGCCGATGAGTGGTTCACAGATAAGTACAACCAAAAGATGGCGGCGAAAGACATCGAAGTTACCACAAAATATCGTTACGACCCAAAATTCAATACCGGCGGCACTTTTGGCGTGAACTACGCCGGCATGGAGGGCAATATCCTGGCCTTCAATTATAAAACGATTTACTGGACGGAAGAACAGCGCAAAGATCTGCATCAGCGCTTTGTGCTGGATCACTACCTGAAGCAGTTCAACGAGGAAACCATCAAAACCAAACAACAGAAAAATTGTGGGGAGCCTTGTGCTGCCGTTTGCAAGAAAATGCACGGTCCATATAAAAAGGATTACGAACCTTACCAGACCATGGGACCACTTTGCGGAATTTTCGATCAGCGTGCCGCCGAGCAACTCAACCACCATGCCGACAGCCTGGGCTTTGATGCAATTTCAGTTGGCGGTGTATTAAGCTGGCTTATGGATTGCCTGAACGACGGCTTGCTGACACCCGAAGAACTTGGTGTAAAAGAAACTCCCCGTTGGAACCTGGATGGCTTTGATGTTGTAAAGGATTCAATGCACAATGCAAAACTTGGAATTGCCCTGTTGGATCAGATGGTTGAACCTGAAGGGAAACTCTCAATGCAATTCGGTGCAAGAAAATTCGCTCGCAGGCTTTCACGCATCAAAGGCAAGGAAGTGCTGGATCGTTTTGTTTACATTGCTTTTGCCCGCCAGGGATGGATGGTTCCCAATCAGTACTGGACGCCCGGCGCTTTTTCGCCCATGGCCATCATGGGAAAATACTATATGTATTATGGCCGTGATTTCATTCCTCCGCGTGAGCTGGGCCGTACGAACGCCAAACGCATGATCATGGAACTGATGATTGACAATCTTGGCATTTGCCGCTTCCACCGCGCCTGGGCCGAAGACATCATGCCCGATATCATTGACAAGATTTTTGGTGTAAAAGAGGAATTCCTGCGCTCAGTAAAACTCACAGCCAGCCGCATTACCAGCCGTAATGCATCGGTTTTCTGGGAGCCGGAACGCTGCGTTGATATGGTTCACACCTTCCTGAAAAAGAAGAAAGAAGTAGATAGCACCAAAAACAATGACCTGGATCATTGGCTCGCATTTTTCGACCGCGACAAACCTGCCGCCGCCTTCGAATTCTGGTATGAAATGCATAAAGGCGTGCACGAAGTGCTGAGGGAGTTTCCAGATTAATTTTCTACTAGATCAATAATCAGATGAGAGCACATTAATAAAGGCCTGTATTTTAACGAAATACAGGCCTTTATTGCTAATTCGTGGAGCGTAGGGGAGTCGAACCCCTTACCTTTAGACTGCCAGTCTAACGCTCTAGCCAACTGAGCTAACGCCCCTTTCAGGGTTTGAGGGCGCAAAGATAGAAAAATTGTTTTTCGGATGAAGTTTTTAAATAGATAAAATACCGGGATGGCTTTATTGTTTCTCAAGATCATGAGATCTATTATCCGGATGCGGAATCATTTGCTAATTTCGCTGATTAACACTTTCAACGCTAACCATGCAAAATACCAAACGCCTGTTTGCTGCAATTAAGATTCATCCTTCAGATGAATTTCTCAAAATCTACAACCAGATAAAATCCGCTTTACGAAATGAACGCATTACCTGGGTGAACCCTGCTACTATGCATCTTACCATAAAGTTTTTTGGTGAAACCTTAACTTCACAAATTCCTGACATTGATAAATGTCTGAAACAAGCGTGCTCTACAATTAAAACCTTTGGCCTGGAAATAAAAAATACCGGCATGTTTGGCAGCCGGTACGAACCTCGCGTCATCTGGTTCGGAATAGAAGATGGAAATGCAATGCAAACATTATTTCATGAAGCGGGCAGGCAATTGAAAACGATTGGTATTTTTCCTGACCGGCAGAACTTTGTACCTCATCTTACAATCGGGCGGATCAAGGAAATTAAAAACAAAAAAAATTACCAAGAAGTGCTGGACAAATATCGTGAGCACAAATCAGGCCGCCAGACTATTCATGAACTCATTCTTTTCGAAAGCATCCTCCACCGCGAAGGACCTGTTTACATCCCGGTTCACACCTATCAGTTAATCTGAACCGGGGCCAATACACTTATTCTATGTGAGCCCATTCTTCCGTTTGCGATCAATAAAATAATAGATCAGCAAACTGGTACCCCCAAAAAGGAAAAGCATTGAAAAATAAGCCTCTTCCACACGAAAATATACTGTGCGGGCCAGAATATTGGCGATAAGCATCCCTAATCCCAATCCCACAAGCATTATTCCCCATTTCAACGATCGGGTGTTGAAAGGTCTATGCGTATCAAACATAGCGGGATCCAAGCCTTTTTCAATAATTAAAAAGCGTTCAAGCTTTCTTTGGCGCAAATAAACAATTGCAACTACCATTGCAAAAAATCCGAGGGGAACAAATACTCCTTCCATGATCAATGTGTTTTAAGTTATGTTTCTGCCCGTTTTGACGCTGCTTTGGTTTCACAGGTTACAATACTGCTGCAATTATATTGTTCTCAATTGATTTAACTTTATGAAACACATGAACCCCGGGCAGGTAAAATTGTTCTTTACCAACAAGGTAACCTTTCTGAACCGAATGCTATATGTTTAAGATAATCGCCGCCAACAATCCCGATCATGAAATGCTCGAAGGTTTGTCAAGATCTGAAAGCAATGCTGTGCGAAAGGTGTATGACTTGGTATTGCCATCGGTGATTGCATGGGTGCAGGAGAATAATGGTTCAGAGGATGACGCTAGAGATTTGTTTCAGGAAGCTTTGATTGCACTTTTTCTAAAACTTGAAAACGGAGATTTTATATTAACATGTACGCTAAAGAGTTTTTTGAGGATTGTTTGCCGGAACCTTTGGCTCACGCGACTGAGAGATAGCAAAAACCACCAGACATCAGCGCTGGACGGAATAGAAGTGGAAGCCGAAGAAAATGATCTGCCTGAACAAATCGCTCAAACGGATCGCAACCGCTTGTTTATAACGCACTTTAACAAGCTGAGCGAGAATTGTCGGAAACTGCTGGGTATGTTTTTCAATAAAATACCTTTTGCTGAAATTGCACTGAGACTAAACACGAGTGAAGGCTACATAAAAAAAGCTAAATTCAAATGCAAGGAACGATTGATTTCGGCAATACAGGACGATCCATTGTTTGAGGAGTTAAATAACGCTGAATGAGCATTTCAACCCGATCCAAAAAAATCAATATCATTAAAAATACAAATCCATAATTATGGATAAAAGTGAAAAATACGCACTCATTGAGAAATATCTCGCAAACGAAATGCCTGAGGATCAACGTCGTGCATTTGAACAGCAGCTTAGCAAAGACAAGGCATTTGTTGATGAACTCAAACTTCACAAAGATTTAGCTGATGCGCTTAAAAGTGAAAAACTTCAAAAGTTCCTGGATGCCTTGCATGAAACCGATGCTAACTGGCAGCTCTCATCAAAAGAGAAAAGGAGCGCCTTAATCAGCATGAATGCCCGGATTGTTCTTGCGATTGCGGCATCCCTGGCTATTATCTTTTTTACATGGCAGCTGTTCTTTGTCACCAGCGAAGAAATTACCGGCAAACAATTGTTTACACAGCATTTTAAGCCTTACCCTATGGTGTTGAACCAGCGTTCTGAAGCTGATACTTCCGGCCATGCATCGTTAATAAACCTTGCTGTTCAGCAATACTCTGATGGCAATTATACGCTTGCTTCTGATGCATTCATTCAGTTAATGAACCATGAGCCAGGACAATTTTCTTACAGATTTTACTATGCATTATCCTTATTAGGCGCAAACGATTCTTCAAATGCCATTATTATATTTGAAGAGTTACTGGAAACCCCGGGCCATTTATTTGTGGAACAAAGTCGTTGGTATTTGGCGCTGGCATACATAGCTGCAAAGGATGAAAACAAAGCGCTTGAAATACTGAAAGAAATAAAGCCCGGAGAATTTCAATACTCGGAAAGCCGTGAATTAATATCTGAATTGAACTGAAAAGATTTCAAATATATTGAATTGTAGAAAGCCACAAATCTGGGGTCAGCAGGGTTCTGAAAAAATTCAATAAAAACTAAAACCGGCGTTTAAAAACCAGTATCATCAACCCGCCAAGCACAAGTGCTGCAAAAATCCAAATCCATTTATATATAGTTTGTTCTTGTGTTAAAGGACGCATATCTCCAACAGCAATCATTCCGGCCCAAAAATATGGGTGGGCAGTAAGCGCATCAGCGTTTGTAAGGTGTTCGATTTTCGCATTGCGAAGCGCCTGATCTTTGGTTTGACCCTCAACAATTTTCTGGTAAAAATTATCCATCAACTCGTAGGTTGTGCGGTCGTTAGCCAGCCACTGGCTCATAATTATACTTTTGCAGCCTGCATAAAAAAATGCCCTTCCCAGGCTCATCACACCTTCGCCTTCGGCAATTTTCCCGAATCCTGTATTACAGGCGCTCATCACAGCCATCTCGGCTGAAAGCTTCAGGTTATAAATCTCGTAAGCATAAAGAAAATCATCTTTTTCTGAACCATTTTCAACCGCGAATGACAGGCCCGATTTAAGATACTTTTCATTATTGACTATGGCATGTGTAGCAAGGTGAAGAACCCGACTTGCAGGAGCGTAGAGGCGGAAAGAGCTTTTTGTGGCGACTTCATCAATGAACACCTTGCCGCCCAACATCTTTTGAGCATCCTTAATTTCTTGTGATGAAAAGGTGAGATTTGCCAGGGTAGAGCGATAAGTATTTTCCGACCCCGGTTCAGATTCGCTAAAGGCAAATGAAGGTGCAAAACCTGCAAAAGAAAGCCGTGATGCAGTAGCAGGTTGTATTTCTTTTGCCCAGAGTGCCGCAGACCATGCATATTGGATAGTAAAATCATGGATCAGGTAAGGCTGTTGTCTGAAATCGCTGCCATCAACCCTTTCAATAAGCATTTCGAAGGGCAGATAATTTAAAATACCATGGGGTATTATTAGTAGATTTGACTGTTCAGCTAGCCTGTTGCGAACCGGTTCAACCAATAGCATATAAAGATCATTTAATTGCTGAAGATATGCGAGCCTGTCAGCTCCAGAATTCATGCCCAGCAGATCGCTGAGGTCAAACTCCCTGATGGAAGTGATTGTATTGGTGAAATTACTAATCAGTGGTTGTGCATATCCTTTCAATCCGTCCTTATCGAAAAGGAAAATATACATTGCTGTATCATCATAAAAATAGCTCAGTACAGCCAATTGTGAACCGTTTATTTTTCTTATCAAGTTTTCCTGGGTTACAACAGGCGGTGCATAGCGTAATTCATAAAAGTCGGGGTAAGTTTTTTCAAGGGATTTGATGAGTTTGTCATATTCCAGTTTTACATTAAAAAGTTCACTTCTTACGGCTGAGTTAATGTCATTTTCCACTCCCTCATCAAATTGTGCCACTTCTTCTTCAAGTATTGCGAACCGTTGCTCAAGGTTCGCAATGGCTTCTCTTTCAGATTCCGGGAGACCGGCAGCGCCGATTGCTGAACTTTCGTTCATACTTCGCCATAAAATAATTGCCTTGCTCTTTTCTGACAATCCAAACGCCTGCCACAGGTATTTTTTGTTGCCGGTTTCCTGGTAAAGCTGCATCGCAACCCTCACTCCTGTTTTAAAAATTCCTGAAGTACCACTGCTAAGATATTGACGTGAAGATTCCGACTGATAGCCAAGCCTCATGTCTTCAATCAGTTGAACGGCCAGCAATGTTGTATTTAAAGCTTCCTCAAGATTCGTGATTTCGCTGCTTTTTAAATTATAGAGTTCTTCAAGCAGCTCTGCTTTCAGACCGAGTATTCCAAGAAATTCAATCTGCGCCTGCACTTCGGCAATGGATGGGTTCGCAAAATACTCGCCATCCTGAAAAACGAAATTGGTTGCAATTGCTTCCAACCCCCGCTGACAATAGATTAATGCAGAATCGAACTCATTTATCCGGAAATGAACCGACGCCAAATCCCTGTATGCCTGCGCAACCAGATTTCCGGGGCGAAAGGTTCGCGATAGAAGCTTTTGAAGGGCAACATGGTAATACTCAAGCGCTTTTTTCAGTAAACCCAATTCATTGTAAACCGTAGCAATGTTAAAATAACCGGCAACCACATAGGGATGATCGGCAGGCAGAGTGTTCTCAAGCAATTGGATGCTCCGCTGATAAATCCGGAGCGCAGTATCATATTGCCTCATTGCGGCATGAATATGCGCCACTTCGCCATAGGCGCCGGCAGTATGCGGGTGGTCATTACCTAGTGATGATTCAGAAATTTCCAAAGCCTTTTGCATATAAGGCAGCGCTTCCTCCATACGGTTCATTTCCTCATACACCCGCCCAATATTGCGGTAGTATTTCCCAACACTAGGATGTGTAGGTTCGTAATTTTTAAGTTTAATCTCCAGCGCTTTCTGGCCAAAATCAAGGGCTTTTTCGAGGTCGCCCTTTTTGCGGTATATATAGCCCATATTGCTGTAAATGCGGTTGAAATCCTCGCTGCCGGGTTCTGAAACCTTGCTAAAAATCTCAAACGCCCTGAGGTAATATCGTTCAGCATCAAGATAATCACCTTTTTTTTGATATGCCGAACCAATATTCATCAATACATTGGCCGTTTTTGAACTTACTTTGCCAAACAATTTCTTGAAGAGTTTCAATGCCTGGTTGTAGGTTTTATTGGCTTTATCCGGTTCATACAACTGGGAGTAAACATGGCCGATATCAATCAAACGATAAGCTGCTTCAGCACTTTCTGAACCATAAAGCTTTTGTGCGATACCAAATGCTTCCTGTAAATAATGCAAAGCTTTTTCGTTTTCCCTGAGCTGGCTATACGTTCTTCCCAGCCGGTTGATTGGCCTGAGCGTTTCTTTGTGTTCGCGGCCATACTGGTTTTCGAATAACTCTAAAACTTTCAGAAATAGCTTTTCGGCTTCTTTGTAACGCCCTTCGTCATAGAGTTCATTGGCCTGGTCATATAATTCTGAGGCTGATTGTGCTTGCGCGGGGTTCATAGCTGAACAAAAAGCAAGTACTATAATGAATATCAGAAAACTTCGGCTCATGATTGAATAGAACATGCAATTGTAAGTTATTGTTTGTTGCAACAAATAATTGAGGCTGTCTCAAAACTTAAGGATAACAAAATTCCACCTTTTGAGACAGCCTCAATCAAATCAGCAATTACAAGAATGCTCAAAGATCAAACGGCCCTATGCTTTCTTGTCCTGCTCCATATAAAGGTCCATGCACTGCGTATTGAGTTCCGGTATGATCAAACAAGATAAAAAAGCGATTAACACCCAGGAAAAACCCTATTCCGGCGCCGACTCTCTCAGGTGTAAAAGGCAGATACCATGTTGAACCTGCTGTTTGAGTCACATTACCAAAGCTATTCGGGTTATTGCTATAGAGGGAATAATGGGTGCCATCCTTGTTAAACACCCATCGTTGAGAAGGTCCATTAGGATCCACATATCTGAATAGCAATGCTCCAATTCCATTGATCGCAAAAGGATTATTTCCAACGGCCAGGTTCGAAATCGGTGTGACTTGTGTACTCCAGGCTCCTGAACCGGTCAGGTAAGAATACTGCGAACCAGTCACATCAATAATCATGACCCAGCCATCTGTAGACTGATTCCCATCAATCCGGCAAGCTGCACCAATGTTGAAAGGTGGTGTGCCAGTACCCAAATTGCTTATAGGAAACGGCCCTTCCAAAGAACCAACATTGCTCACCATGTATTGGTCGCCTGCCATGTTGATGAGGTAAAATTCGGTGCCTTCACCTGAAAACGCTGCACCGACCGGACCCATTTTTGAAAGCACATTTCCCCGCCAATGGGCAGTATATGGCGGTTCTCCTCCAGGGGCTGCCGGGGAACACTCTGTAACATCATATTCAGTAGCAAGTTGCACACTAACGATTTGGTTATTGTAAACGCTTCGAACCACATAGCTGATGGGAACCCCGGTTGATATAGTGGTGGACTCGGCCAATAACTGCACCAGGTTGTTTAAATTTGTTTCACCCACAGTGAGCATGGTAGTGGTTGCCTCCCCACCAAAAGCCATCACTTTAATTTTGAGATTACTTAATGTGTTTAGCGAGTGTCCCGATATATCCGCATTTGCTGAAGCCACAATACCGCTGAAAGAAGCGCTTACCGCAGATTCCATTTCTGTATACGACGAGGTGGATTCAATGAGCATGTAGTAGATCCTTCCGTAAGTAACATCCGAAATGTAAGTTGCCGGATTGCCGGCTTGAACATAGCGGGCCAGGTCAGCAGGTGTAACATCGGGTGCAAACAATCCTTCCAGACTGGTTGGAATATCAAAACTCATGGTGAAAAAACTTTGGTTCAGTTCGACCACTATGCGGTTCAGACTTGAACCCGAACTGAACCCAAAACTTCCGCTGATACTCGTAAATGCCGACTCGTAATCAATGCCCAGTTTTAGGGCGAGTGCACGTTCGCTTTGTACCTGGCTATAATTGAAAACGAAATTTGCCGGCAAATCGGGAGGTGAACTGGCAATGATCTGGTTCATGGCATTTTGTATTGAGCTTTTTGAGACCTTCTCAACATTAAAATAAGATGAGATATTGCCATTGACAAGGTCATAAGAAATGGTTCCTCCGGCACGATTCACAGCTATAACATCAGGGGTTGCCTTTTTAAGTGAATTACCTTGTAACAAACTGCCCGGATAAATTACCGAGGCATTGGGGTTGAACAAGGGGAATCCATTATCACCACCACCGGGAGCCAGTGCATTGTAAGTGGTAACTGTACAATTCCAAACTTCACCGTTGATGATATCGGTAAAATCTTCCTCTTCGGTTATCTCCTCGGAGTTTTTTGCAGGAGTCATATCGCCTCCATCTTTTACAATGGCATCAAAAGTCATTTCGGAGTCTTCTTTTTTACAGGCGCTTATAAAAAGCATTACAGAGATGATGGGGATAAACAGGAAAAAGATTCGGTTTTTCATAACAAATTGAATTTTCAGTTTTTATGGTTTAATGCCTCCATATAGCAATTGAATATAAAAGGTTACCTGCTTGGAGGTTTGTTTCAGGCGGAGCAAAGCATTTTTTTTATGAATATTGAGTGGTCGGATGATTATAAAATCGTCCGACCACTTCCAAGTTCTACACTGTCTTTTGCTTCAAGTCCACCGGATGACTAAAGCATTTAAGGAGAAAGCTCATTTGAACCGCAACTTATTGCGCACTGCCCCGGGCTATTCCCACATATACGGTATTTGTGGCATCAGCGTTCACGTAAATTACATCCTCGCGTGAGTCGCCGTTGATGTCGCCAGTCAGGATTTGGAACTGCGACCATTGGTCGCCGGCCGGATGGTCCTGGCTGATGCGTGAGAAATCAAAATCACCATTGGCTTTTCCAAGACCAATCACCACGTGATTTACGGTTTCCAGGGAATTGGCGAGTAAGTCTTTTCGCCCATCTCCGTTAACATCCAGAAGTCTTATCTGCCAATCACATGGACCTCCGGCACGGGCAATCCACTGCAAAGAACCTGCTTCCAGCGCCGGAGTTACTCCGGTGCTCAGATCTCTGTGAACAGGAATGCTTTCCGCAACAAGTGGATTTACCCACACCATGTCGGCCCCGGCGTTGCCGTCTATATTTCCGACAACAACTTTATAGTTTGTCCAGCCGCCTGATCCACGATCAAACCGACTTTTGAAACTCAAAACAGACCCCGCCACATCGCCGACCGATTCAGCAACATAGACATGGTGAACATTTATACCTTGTGTGTACCAGATCAAATCATCGCGACCATTCCCATTGATGTCGGCTACGGCAAACGCTTCATTCCCGGTCCACGCACTTAAGGGATGATCCTGAAACATCCCGGCTGTTGGTTCATAATTATTGATTCCAAACGTACCGTCACCATTCGAAAAAGATATATAGGTTCTGTTGGTGCCAATCAACACATTCCAGATCAGATCATCACCATCCTTGCCGTCAATATTTCCTACTTCGAACTTGTAGTTTGTACCCCAACCGACAGAGGCAGGGCCTTTCGTGAACACGGGCATCTCCTCAAAGCTGCCGTCACCATTCGATACACCGATGTAAGTGTGATTGGTTGTCAGCACCCGGCCCCAGGCCAGATCATCGCGGCCATCATTGTTGAAGTCGCCCACTTTTACCACATATTGGCTCCAGCCATGCGTGGGTGAGGCACTATGGGAAGTTGGTGTGCCCATGGTAAAAGTGCCATTTCCGTTCGAAAACGCTATCACGGTCTGGTTTGAATTTGCACTTACATGATTGTAGATCAGATCCTGTAGTCCGTTGCCGTTCACATCTCCCATCATCACTGTTACGGGAGCTGGAACAGGCAGGCTAAGGTTCTGTGCATTCAGAAAATTGAATGTGCCCGGAGTAGCCTGTGTGGCGCTGCAGGAACGGATGTTGTACTCGGTTGCTTCTGTAACGCTGGCAATGCTTCCATCTCCCAGGTTGCGGAAGGTGTAGCTCATCGGAGCCGCGCTCGACAGCGGGGCAGTATTTGTAAAATACTGCGACCAATCACCTGACCGGATCATAGCCAGTGTAGCTTCGGCATCTCCACCAATGGATGTGATCTTGATCTTCGACTCCTGAAGGATAGATTCCTGTTTGGCACTCAGATTGGCACCCACGCTTCCGCCGATTCCGCTATACCCTGCCTGCATGGTTGCCCTGATGTCGGATTCGCTTGCGGTGGATGTGATCGAAAACATCATCATTCTTCCATACACGATATTGGACACATAAACCGGTAAGTTGTCGGGCCCGATGCGCCCCTGGCTGATCTGTTGCTCCAGTTTGGCCTGGGTGAAACCGGCACTGAAAAAATCACCAGGGCTCTGCGGGGCTTCCACCACCACTTCGTACATCTTCTGGTAAAACTGTGCCGTTATTGTTGTTTCGGATCGCTGCTGATCAATGCTGCCGCTGGCAGAGGCTTCAAAACCCAGGTAGTTTCCAGAGATGCCCATCTGCAGTGCCGATTGCTTTTCACTGTAGTAAGTTTCCATTTTGAAGTTGATAGAACTGGGTGTGGCGAGGCCACTTGCCGTTGCATTACCAATCATCGAACCAATGGCCTGATCAACGGTGGCCTGGCTGGGATTTTCAACAGTACGGAAGTTATCGTCGTTGGCCAGACCCGGAATGGATACCCTGATAGCGGCCCGCTCGGCTATGGGCAACCCCAGCAGGCTTCCCAGCCCGTCGCGATGGCTTTTACCCTGGATGAGTGCACCGGCGTAAAGAATCTCACGGTCAGGACTGTACATGGCTATCTGCTGCGGGTTGTCGGCAAGGGTAAAGGGTTGCGACTGGCAGGAATAGGTTACGTCTTCGAGTAGTGTAATACTGCCATCTTCGTTGATCTCCTCCACATCCAAAACAACATCCTCCAAAGGTACCGGCTCACCCTTCGGAGTGGGCGCCTGGGCTTGTCCAGGTGGGGAAAACTGACTCCAGGCAGGCAACTCCTGCAAATATTTGCTTACATCTTTCGTGCTGATCGGGGAATCTACTTCTTCCTTTTTACAGGCGCTTATAAAAATCATTACATAAATGATGGGGATGAAAAGAAATAAAATTCGGTTTCTCATAACAAATTAAATTTTCAGGTTTTATGGTTTAATGCCTCCATATAGCCATTGCAAGAAAAAGGTTACCCGCCTTGAGGTTTTTTATTGATCCGGAAGTCATAATCAAAACTGACAGGCTTGAATCCTTTCTGTATTTTTGCATTTCATGCCTGCAGAGCAATTATTCTAACAAATGGAAGTCAACGGAAAACACTTTTTAACCATCTGGTTCGAAAATGGACTGGTTCACATGATTGACCAGAACAAGCTTCCGTTTGCCTTTGAAATCATGGTTTGTAGTACCTGGCAGGAAACTGCCGAGGCAATCCGCAACATGAATGTGCGCGGAGCCGGTGCGATTGGCGCTGCTGCAGGATTTGCCATGGCACAGGCATTTATTCAAGCTAGTGGTTCTGAGAGAGAAGATTATCTGCCTGAAGCCAAAAAAAGCATTGAGGCAACTCGCCCCACCGCCCGCGATCTTTTTTATGCGACCCAAAAGGTTTACAATGCAGATTCTATAGAATCAGCCATTGAAACTGCTTTACAACTTGCCGGAGAAAATCTGCATGAAGGGAAGCGAATTGGCGAAGTTGGGAAAGAACTGATCAAAGATGGCATGGGAATTCTTACTCACTGCAATGCCGGTTGGCTGGCCTTTGTTGATTACGGCAGCGCATTGGCGCCAATATACGAAGCAAAGCGAAAAGGAATAAATTTCAGCGTTTTCGTGGATGAAACCCGCCCCCGCAACCAGGGCGCCCGGCTCACTGCCTGGGAACTGGGCAATGAAAACATTACTCATTATATAATAGCCGATAATGCATCAGGGCATTTTATACAGCAGGGCAACATCCAACTGGTTATTGTGGGAACCGACCGCGTTGCTGCCAACGGCGATGTTGCCAATAAAATCGGAACACTTGAGAAAGCAATCCTGGCTAAAACTTTCGGCATCCCGTTTTATGTGGCTGCCCCTCTTTCCACATTCGATATGAATTGTCAAACCGGAAAAGACATTCCCATTGAAATGCGCGATCCCGATGAACTGCTATACATGTCGGGTATGAACCTTGAAGGACGGCTTGAAGAAATCAGGGTTGCTGCTCCGGGATCATCAGCTTTGAACCCTGCCTTTGATGTAACTCCTGCAGCATATATTACAGGATTTATCACCAGCAAAGGGACTATCAAACCAAATGCTGAATCTATTTCCAGACTTTTTAAATAAAACCACTCACTTTATGAACACTAAAATAATCTTTGCCTTAGTTGTAACAATTATCATTGGGTTGCCTCTGCAAAACCAGGCGCAACAAAGCGATTGGCAAACGCTTTATGAGCAATCAAACTTTCTTGAAACACCCAATTATGAGCAAACCATTGAATTTTGCATGCGCCTCGCTTCGCATTCGCCTTTAGTTCATTTTACAAGTTTTGGGGTTAGTCCACAAGGAAGGGATTTGCCATTGCTGATTATTGATAAGGATCAACGGTTCGAACCCCAGGATAAGGATGAAAAGCTAATCCTGCTTATCGAGGCAGGCATTCATCCCGGAGAACCTGACGGCAAAGACGCCGGGTTTCTGTTGATACGCGACATGATCATCCATGGAAAACACCTGGAATTACTCGACAATATCACCATACTGTTCATCCCCATTTTTAATGTTGACGGGTATGACCGGTTCGGACCATACAATCGTATCAACCAGAACGGTCCTAAGGAAATGGGCTGGCGTACCAATGCACAAAACCTCAATCTTAATCGTGATTTTATTAAGGCAGATGCGCTGGAAATGAAAGCCTGGTTGAAACTTTTCAGCGAATGGCTACCTCATTTTTTTATTGACTGCCACACCACCAATGGCGCTGACTACCAGTATGCCCTTACGTATATGCTTGAAACCCATGGTAACATGGATAAAGGCTTAACCCTTTGGCAAACCAATGTTTACGAACCGGAAGTGAGTAAAAAAATGGAGGCTTCGGGCTTTCCAATTTTCCGTTATGTGCAGTTCAGGCAGTGGCACGATCCGCGCAGCGGACTAAGAAGTGGAGCTGCACCCGGAATGCTCTCACAAGGTTACACTGCCCTGTTGAACCGACCGGGATTATTGGTTGAAACCCACATGCTCAAAGATTACAAAACACGGGTGAATGCTACTTACGAAATGATCATTCATACCATGCAAATCCTTAAGTATGAAGGGCAAACACTAATTGACCTCATTGACAAAGCCGATTTATTTGCCGCCTCAGCTGAGTTCAGGCAAGAACCTTTTCCGCTTGGGTTTACCATAAGCCAGATCGATAGCGTGATGGTAGATTTCTTAGGTGTGGAATACAACATCGAAACCAGTCCGCTGACTGGTGGGCCCTGGTTCCAGTATTACCCCGATCAAGCTGTAACTTTTACCCTGCCGCTTTTTGATAATAATGTTCCATCAGCCACCGCTATGCTTCCCGAAGCCTTCATCATCCCGGCCGAATGGCAGGAGGTAATTGAACGGGTGCAGGTTCACGGAATTGAGATGCAACGCATTGATAAACCGGTAAAAATGGTAGTTGAAACTTATCGTTTTGAAAACCCAAATTTTCGCAATGCACCCAATGAAGGAAGGCATATGGTAAATGCTGAGGGAATCCTATTCAGCGAAGAAAGAACCTTCCATCCCGGTTCCGTTATCGTTTCTATGAACCAACCCAAAGCCCGGCTGATTGCCCGCATGCTTGAACCCGGCAGTAGCGATTCATTTCTGCAATGGGGATTCTTCAATGCCATTTTTGAACAGAAAGAATATGGAGAAACTTATGTGATGGAACCGTTGGCACAGCAAATGCTGCTGGAAGATGAAAGCCTGCGCATTGAGTTCGAAGAAATGAAAGCAAACAACCCTGAACTATTCAGCAGCCAATGGGCTATGCTTAATTGGTTCTACACGAAGACACCCTGGTGGGATCAGAAGAAGAATGTATACCCTGTGGGGAGAATCACAAAACAGTAAGTACAAGGTGCTGACTTTGGTAATTCATACCTTAATATTCCTTGTTTAAATTACAAACACCGTCATTCAAAATAATTCACATCCTGTCCGTTGATTTCAAATCTTAGTTTTGAAGTCTGAAAACCAAAAAAAATGACCCGAATTGAAATTTCCGGCTTAATAGCAATTTTTATGCTTTTAACTTCCTGCACTTCCATAAAACGAACTTATGAAAATGACCTGCAAGCTCATTTTCAATCTTCTGACGGATCGGAAAAGGTTCTCACAAAAGAAGATATAAGCCATTTACCTGAACCGGTGCAACGCTATTTTGAATATTGTGGTTTCATTGGCAAGCCGGTTCCTATGAACGCTGAGGTGGTTTGGGCCAACAGTCACATAAAAATGGCGCCTGACAAAAAATGGATGAAGTTAAAAACCTACCAGTTTAACAGTGTTGAAGATCCGTTCAGGATTGCCTACATGAAAGCCAGGATGTTTGGAGTGATCCCTTTTGACGGCCGCGATATATACTTTGGCGGGCAAGGCCATATGTATGGCAAGGTAGCAAACCTGTTCACTGTTTTTGATGAAAAAGAAAGGGAGATTGCACAATCCGCCTTACTAATCATTCTTGCGGAAGCCTTGCTGGTTCCGGGTTATGCATTGGCTAATTATATTGAGTGGGAGGCCATTGATGAGAATAGCGCCAATGCCCGCTTGGTTCACGAAGGAATTGATGTGAGCGGCATTTTCTATTTCAACAACATTGGCGAAATGATCCGGTTCGAAACCAGCGACAGGTATTACAAGCATCCAGAAAAAGGCAATGTGCTGACCCCATTCTCAGCAGAAGTGGGGGATTACAAACAACAGGGAGAATTGAGATTTCCCGGTTCACTGATGGCGATCTGGCGCCTTGAAAGTGGCCGGTACGAATACTGGAAAGGCACCATTAGTGAAGTGAAATATAATATTCGCCTGTAAAATGTATTTTTCTACCTTCGCAGGCAAACTCAGCAAACCACAATATTGATGACGAGATATCTGGTTTTACTTCTGTGCTTTTTTTTCAGTATGAACGCGTTCTCACAAAAACTGGTGAGCCGCTTTGCCGACCGCCATATCAACCAGCGGGCATCGGGGGCGATGGTTCAATACGGATTCAATTATTACGATTTACCCGAGGGCTACGCCTATAGGCCGCTGTTGCTTGCGCACTATCAGCGTTTCCCGCTAATCAAAACGGCAAAAAAAGTAGGCCTGGCTATTGACATCGGGCCGCAGATTGGAATGGCTTATACTGACAAGTTTAATTTTGAGCTTGGTTTATTCGTTTACCTCAACCTCGGGATTGCCTTAACTGACTGGGATATGATCAGCTTGCTGGCTGGCGCCGGCCCGTATTACATCAGTGTGGAAACTGAACGACAGGCAAAAGGATTTATCTTTTCCGACAATTTTCTGCTCGCCTACCGCAGAAAACTATTGCTCAGCCGTGAACCATATGAAATCTCTGTTTACAGTGGTTTCAGGCATATTTCAAACGCCAGCCTCAAACAACCTAACGGAGGTATTGATAACATTATAATTGGCCTGGGATTCGCAAAATTATTCTGATTGCAAATGCAATCCACCACAACCTGATGCATTGATGTTTTATTCCCTTTATAAACCTGCGGAGGCGCTCCGTCCATTTATCAGTTTTTATTGGATACTGGAATTGGACAGCAGCCTGGCTCTTTCAACAAAGCAACGCATTATTCCAAATGGCTGTGTAGAACTGATCTTCCATTTTGGCGACAGGCTCAATACCCTTTTTCCGAACCAAAAGCCTGAGCTGCAACCGCAGTCACTGATTTCGGGGCAGTCAACCAGGTTTTATGATGTGGAGCAATGTGGAAAAACAGGAATGCTGTCCATTCTCTTCAAACCCCATGGAGCCAGGATGTTTTTTGATCTGCCAATTAGTGAGATCACCAACCAGAATGTTGATCTCACCTTGCTTGGTCATCAGATTGCTCCTGAATTAACTGAAAAAATCGCGCTTGCCGGTGATCATAAAACCAGGATCAGCATCATTGAAGATTATCTGATCAGCAAACTGACGGACCAGCATCTTTACAATTCGCGTAGGCTGGCCCGAACCATTGAGATCATAAACCAGCATAAAGGGCTTGTGAGTGTTGGTGAACTGGCTACAGTTGCCTGCTTGAGTCAAAAACAATACAACCGTATTTTCTTTGATTTTGTTGGCTTGCACCCGAAAGAGTTTCTAAAAATTGTCCGGCTGCAATATGTTTTCCGCCACCACAAACACAACCAGAATGAGTCCCTAACCGAACTTGCCTACGCTTGTGGCTATTATGACCAGTCTCATTTTGTAAACGATTTCAAATCCCTCACCGGCCTTACACCCAAACAATGCTTCGCCGAATGCAACAGCGAATCGGATTACTTTCTTGAAGTATAACTTAACCTCAGCCCTTCCTAAGAGAATGTCTATTTTTTACAATTCCTTCCCCTTAATCCGACCTTTCTTTGCACCGTCATTTTAAACACATTAAAAAACAAAAAAATGGAAAAACTGATTTCATTCTTCGAGATTCCGGCGGCGGATTTTGACCGCGCTGTTGAGTTTTACGAAACGGTGCTTGACACCCAAATCCAGGCAGAAACATGCGATACCGAAAAAATGGGATTTTTTCCCAATTTTGAAGGCGCCATCTCTTTTTCGCCACATATTAAGCCATCGGCTGACGGAGTTCTCATTTCATTAAAAGTGAAAAATATTGAACAAACGCTTGCAAAAGTTGAAAATCTTGGTGGAAAAACCATCATCCCAAAAACCGCTATTGAAGCTGAAGGCCGGGGTTATTTTGCAGTGTTTCTTGACTGCGAGGGGAATAAGGTGGGATTGCATGAGAAGTAAAATTGATGACGTATCCAGCATTTGATTAGCGAAAATATATGAAGAAGAGGATGTCTCAAAAGGTCAAATCTTGTCATCCTGAACGAAGTGAAGGATCTCTTCTAAGCTTCAAAACCAGTTCCTTCGTTACACTCAGGATGACAATAAAAAAAGTAACCTCACAACTTTTGAGACAGCCTCTTTTTTTTTGATCTCATCCGAAAGTATTTTCCCCTCATCCATACTTGGAAACTAGTCATTCATAGAAAAGAGTTTTATCAAACTACGGAATGGAATTAGCTTTGCCTGATAAAACAAATGTACAGATTGTGATCTGACAAAAGTATCAATGTATAACATCCATTAAATCTTTAAAGTTATGATTCTTTCAACAACACACACTGTTCCCGGAAGGGAAATCGCTGAAATACTTGGTCTGGTGCGAGGAAGCACTGTAAGAGCCCGTAACGTAGGCCGTGATATAGTGGCCGGACTGAAAAACATTGTAGGCGGCGAAATAGAAGAATACACCCAATTGCAGGCCGATGCCCGCGAGCAGGCCCTCCAGCGTATGATAGATGACGCCCGCAGTCTAAACGCCGATGCAGTTGTAGGAATACAAATATCAACCGCTATGGTAGCACGCGGGGCCGCAGAAATTCTATTTTATGGAACTGCAATAAAACTTAAATAAGATGGCAATCGCAAAATTGATTCTTGGCCTATATGCCCTGGCAGCCCTGGGAGCTTTGGTGGGCATTATCTACCTTATTATCCGCAGAAGAAGGATAAGAAAAGGTGAAAATTTTGAGAGAAGAAAAAATTAGAAAGTCCCATTTGCGCTCTCCATAAACCTTGCCGGAACAGGCGTTGTCAGTTGCACCTTTAAAATTGGTTGGCATTAAGCATTAACGAATATTAGCTACTATTCAGATGAATAAACATATTTTTCTTGATAATCTTACTACTGCCGTTACAGCATTAGCAACCGGGAAAAAAAAGTTTTTTGCCTGTGAACATGATTAAAAAGGACATGCAACAGGTGCATTGAATGTAAGTGCTATGAGGTCGCATATTTTGGATGTCATACAAAAAACCCAATATGATAGAATTCAAGGATGATAAATCTCTGAAATTTTTGATAAAGTTCAGGATTATAATTGCCTATCAAACACTCCACTAGTTATGAAGAAAATCATTTTATTGGCAGCGATCATTCTCCAGGCTTGCAACGGCAAAGATTTTAAAGGTGGCAAACTTATTCTTACTGATGCTGACCCATCCAGGGGTTTTCATTACTCCTACTTTTTGTTTCTTCCTGATAATATAATATCCAACAACCCTGTTTATATGATCACAGAGCCCAACAACTCAGGTTTCGCCAGTGATAATCTGGAAGATCATAAGGAAAGTGCTCGCCGAATTGCTACAAGAGACTTTTATATCGGCAACTATCTGGCCCGTGAAATGAAATTACCCTTGCTGGTACCTGTTTTCCCCAGACCTAAAAGCGATTGGAAAATATATACCCATGCACTTGACAGGGATGTCATGTTACAGAAAAACACATCTCTCGAGCGTTTAGACCTTCAATTGCTTGCCATGGTTGAGGATGCAAAAGAGAGACTCGATGAAATTGGCTACGATATCAGTGAACAATTTTTGATGGCCGGTTTTTCTGCTTCCGGAACATTTGCCAATCGTTTTACAGCAATACATCCCGAAAAGGTTAAAGCAATGGCTGCAGGTGGAATGAATGGACTGCTGTTGATACCCCTCGAAGAAGTGAATGGAATAACGCTTGCATATCCTATTGGGACCAATGATTTTTATGAACTGTTTGGCAAGTCTTTCAATCCGGCTGCATTTACAGAAACTCCGCAATTTCTTTTCATGGGAGCCCTGGATGATAATGACGCAGTACCTTATGCTGATGCATTCGACCCAGATGAGCAAGAACTCATCTACCGAACCCTGGGCAGAGAAATGCAAACCGTGAGATGGAAAAACTGCCAGCAAATTTATTCTACCGAAGGTGTTAAAGCACAATTCAGAACTTATGAAGGTTTGGGGCATGAACAAACAGTTGTAGTAAAAGAAGATATCCTGGAATTTTTTAAGTCGCAAATAAACCACTCAGAAAAATTTATCAAACCATAGAGCGAAATTAGCTTTGTTCGGTTTAAGAATCCTCTAATACCAATCATTATGAAAACATTACTGATTATTCTCATTTTATTGATCATTATCATCCTGGTTATTCTTGCCTGGCTGGGCGCTTTTAAGAAAGTGCATGTGTATGCAGCAAGACAGGGTGGAGAAATTCTTGTTTATGAAACCATCAAGGGCGAATACCGGCAATCGGCGGCGGCAATGGATCAAATCTACTACCGCTTGCTGCATGAAGACAAAATTGAAACCTTCAAAGGCTTTGGTATCTATTACGATGATCCAAAAAAAGTAAGCAAAGACCAATTGCGATCGGAGGCAGGATGTATTCTTGAACCGGCAGATGGGATTAAATCTGAAACACTTTCAGAAAAGTACCAGGTAAAAGTCTTCCCCGAAGGCGATTATATTGTTGCTGAATATCCTTTCAGAAATAAGCTGTCGGTATTTATGAGCCTGGCAAAAGTTTATCCTGCATTAGATAAATATGCGAAAACGCATAACTACGATCCAGAGGGTTTTGTAATGGAAATCTATGATATTCCGAATAAAAAAATTCTTTATCGTAAAGAAATAAGAAACTGATTGTTCACTGGTTGTTCCCATCAGAAATCCGGTTAACGATAAATAACAAATTCTTTCGATAGTAAAGCAATTTAATGTAATTCCTTCAAAACGCCCATTTCACTAAAATCTCCCCTGCCTAAAGCTAAGAGTTAATTACGATGTTTGGTTGAATACGCCAAACATCATCAGTGACATAATTTGCCCATTCACACCTCAAAAAACGTCATTCACCGGGAATTACTTTTTGGCTTTTTGCACGCTCTCTACTTTTGCCGCAATTATTTTTCAGAACCATTATTACATAAAACCATGAATTTCAAACTCATTTTGCTTGGCACAGCATGTATCATTCAATTCTCCGCTTTTGCCCAGAACCAGGAAAGCAGATCGTTCAACCTGCAGCAGGCCGGTGAATATGCAGTAAAAAACAGCTATTCTGTGAAGAATGCCCTGGCAGATCGCGAGATTGCCCGCAAGACTATCTGGGAAACCACTGCCATTGGCCTGCCACAAATCAGTGGAACGGTGAATTATCAGAACATGGTAGATATTCCTACGATGTTGATGCCTGATTTCCTCACTTCGGCAGTGGTGGGCGTAAACCAGGGTTTGTTTGGCCTTGATCCTATTGGACCTGTTCCTGAAGCTGGTTTTTTTCCGGTTCAGTTCGGAGCCACACATAACGCCGATTGGGGTGTAACTGCAACGCAATTGCTTTTCAGCGGTGAATATATCGTTGGTTTACAGGCTTCACGCATTTTTTATGATCTGTCAGAAAAAGCCTTGCTGAAGTCCCAGAACGACATCCGGGAATCAGTGGCCAAATCGTATTACCTGGTGCTCGTTGCCGAAGAAAGTTATAAGATACTGCAGGAAATGGTGGCCAATACGGTTTTAATACGCAAAGAAATGGAAGCCATGCTCAAAGTTGGATTCATTGAAGACACAGATGTGGATCAGATGCTGCTGCTTGAAGCCAACCTTCAGAACACGCTCAACAACCTGGCTACACAGGTTGAGATCGCAAACCGGCTGTTGAAATTCCAGATGGGCATCAACCTGAATGAAACAATCGTGCTGACTGATAAGCTTAGCGATATGCTTGATATGGATGGTATTGTTCAGGTGATGATTAAAGACTTTCAACTTGCCAGCAATATTGAATTCCAGTTGATGGAAACCCAGGAAGGTCTCGCCGAGCTGAGCCTGAGGCGGCAGAACAGCACCTATTTACCATCAGTGGCTGCTTTTGCTACCTATTCGGAAAGCGGGATGAATAATAAGTTCGAGCTTTTCGATAGCAGCCAGGATTGGTTCCCAACCACAATAGTAGGACTGAGCATTAACATTCCCATCTTCAGCAGTGGCATGCGTATGGCACAGGTGAGCAAAGCCCGCCTTGAACTTGAAAAAACACGTACAATAAAAACACAGGTTTCAGAAGGTTTGCAGCTAAATTTTCAGCAGTCGTTGCTTAACCTGCGAACCGCTCATGATACTTATCAGACAGAGAAGAAAAACCTTGAACTATCAGAAAGAATCTTCAACAAAACTACTATCAAGTACCGCGAGGGAATTGCTTCTAGCCTTGATTTGACTCAGGTTCAGAACCAATTACTGAGCACCCAAACCAATTATTTCCGTGCCATGGTTGATATGTTGAATGCAAAAGCGGAGTTAGAGAAGCTTCATTCGGGAAGGTAAAACAAGGTGGCAGTTGCAGTTGGCAGTTGGCAATCAGCCTTGATTTAGCGATTAGGAAACTTAGAAATTCCAATTACAACAGACAAATTCCAAATAAATTAAATAGCACAATCATTAACCAAACTACAGTATCACTGCATTACGGCATCACTGTATCACAAAAAAGAAGAAATGAAAACCTTACAAACATCAGCAATTATTCTTATCGCAGGTTTACTGCTTGCTTCTTGCGGTTCGAACCCGGAAGCCCAACTGGAAAAACTGAAAGCCCAGAAAGAAAAAATCAACCAGCAAATTGCCCAGTTTGAAACTCAGTCAGTTCAAAATGGAAATAATGCCAACCCTGTCAGGCTTACCCCTGTAAAACTGGAACCTGCAAGGAACAATGAGTTTAAGCATTTCGTTGAAGTGCAGGGAAATGTGGAATCAGAAAGCAATATAAATGTTCCGGCAGAAAGCCCTGGGATTGTGCAACGTATCTATGTAACGCGTGGCAGTGCAGTAAAACGCGGGCAGCTGCTTGCCGAACTGGATGCTACAATAATTCAGAAAAGCATTTCGCAGGTGGAAACCGGGCTTGAACTGGCCACCACCATGTTTGAGCGCCAGCAAAGACTCTGGGATCAGAAAATTGGCAGCGAAATGCAATTTCTGCAGGCAAAGGCTAACAAAGAATCGCTGGAGAAACAACTTGCAACCCTCAATGAGCAGTTGAATCTGTTTCGTATCACTTCACCCATCAATGGCACTGTGGATGAAGTAATCATCAAAGAAGGCGAAATGGCTGCCGCTGGTTTCCCGGCATTCAGGGTGGTGGAGTTGTCAAACCTGAAAGTAAAAGCCAATCTATCTGAAAGTTACATTAACAGCGTAAAACCCGGCGACGCCGTTATCGTGCGTTTTCCACTGCTTAACCGCGAGCTGCAACTGAAGGTTGATGCCGTAACCCAGGTGATTGATCCCAACAGCCGCACCTTCAGTGTTGAAGTGCGCATTCCGAAATCTGAGACCGGCATAAAACCAAATATGATAGCCGTGCTGGTTGTCAATAATTATGTGAACTACAAAGCCATCAGTGTGCCTCTGAATTCGGTTCAGCAAAACGGCCATGGCAAATTCCTTTTCGTAGCTGATTACAAAGACAACCAGATGGTAGCACAGCGCCGCGATGTAAAAACCGGCCTTACTTATGCGAACCGTGTGGAAGTGCTCGAAGGTGTGAAAGCCGGGGAAAACATCATTGTGTTCGGCCATCAAAACCTCGCCGACGGTCAACTGATCGAAAAAGTTAATTAAAGGGAAGAATGGAAAAATGGAGTGTTGGAGTAGTGGGGCTGCAAAAACACATCACTCCATTAATCCATTACTCCAACACTCCAGAACTCCAAATTTTTCAAACATCATTACCTCACAATTAAAGAAAGCAACTGATGAAAGATCGTAGATTCCGTCTCACTGAATTCGCCGCCGACAACATAAAAACAGTTTACTTCTTCACCGTGCTTGTCATCGTGGCGGGCATCATGGCTTACCGGTCCACGCCGAAAGAGCTTTCGCCGGAAGTGGTTTTTCCTTTTTTTTCCGTTTCAACCATTTACCCGGGCACATCCCCGGTGGATATGGAAAACCTGGTTACCCGCCCTATTGAAAAACAACTCAAAGGGGTTAATGGGATCAAACACGTATCAAGCAATTCCATCCAGGATTTCTCAATAATATTTGTTGAATTCGAAACCTCTGCGAACCAAATGCAGGCCTACCAGGATGTTCGCGAAGCTGTTGATAAATCAAAACGTGATTTGCCTGCCACCCTGCTGGATGATCCGGAAGTCAGCAAGATAGAAGTTTCGGAGTTCCCGGTTGTAAATATTAACCTTTCGGGAGATGTGGGTTTGGTAAAACTTAAAGAATATGCCGATGACCTGCAGGAGCTTATTGAAGGACTGGAAGAAGTAACCCGTGTAGATATTGTTGGCGCACTGGATCGCGAAATCCAGATTAACATTGATCTTTACAAGATGCAGGCGGCTGGAGTCACCTTCATGCAGGTTGAAAACGCTGTTGCCATGGAAAACATGACCATTTCAAGTGGTTTTGTCCGTATGGGCGGAATGCGCAGGACCATGCGTATTGTAGGTGAATTTCAGGAAGTGGATCAAATCGGTAACATCCTGCTCAAGGATGGGCTTTATTTGAAAGACATAGCCGAAGTTGCTGACGGTTATGCCGACCGCGAAAGCTATGCCCGACTGATGGGATCGGACGTGGTTACACTGAACGTTATAAAGAAAGGCGGCGCCAACCTCATCAATGCTGTAGACAAAGCCAAAGAGATTGTGGCAACATACCAGGAAGGCCTGCCTGACAATGTAACCATACAAATCACCGGCGACAACTCTACGTGGACGCGCAACAGCGTGAAAGATCTTTTCAATACGATCATCCTCGGTTTCATTATAGTAGTTGTAGTGCTGATGTTTTTCATGGGTGTTGATAATGCCCTCTTTGTTGCCGCAGCCATTCCGCTTTCCATGCTCAGTGCTTTTATAATCATTCCATTGGTTGGTTTCTCAATGAACATGGTGGTTCTGATGGCTTTTATTCTTGTACTTGGTATTGTGGTGGATAACTCCATCGTTGTGGTCGAAAATATTTACCGTCACTATATGACCACGCCTGATCTGCCCATTGTTCCAGCCAGCAAACGTGCGGTTGCTGAAGTAGCTATACCGGTCATTACCGGAACGCTTACTACCATGGCGCCATTTTTTCCATTGCTTTTCTGGCCGGGCATTATGGGTGAATTTATGAAATATATTCCGGCAGTTATTATTCTCACCTTGCTGGCTTCTATGTTTGTGGCATTTGTAATGAACCCCGTGTTTGCGGTCACATTCATGAAATACCGTGGTGGATCGGCCAGCAAAACAAACTATGGGCGCTTGCTTATCATATTACTTGTGCTTGTTGCGCTTGCTTCATTATTGTATGCCAGCGGTAATTTGCTATTTGCCAATCTTATCACTTTTGGCATTCTGCTATTTCTGGTCACAAAATTTTTGATGCAACCCCTCATTAAAAGCTTCCAATCTCATGTATTGCCACGCATGATGGATGGATACCGTAGCACCCTGGCTTTCCTGCTTCGCGGAAGCAATGCCTATATGGTAATTGTAGGAACGCTGGTACTGCTGGTTGCTTCTGTTTTTTTACTGGGCGTTAAGACACCAAAAGTTGTGGTTTTCCCTGAAGGTGACCCGGGCAATATTCATGTTTACCTGCGCATGCCTTCCGGAACCGATATTGAGGTTACCGATTCAGTAACGCGTATCCTGGAAGACAAGGTATTTGAAATACTCGGCAGGGATAACCCGGATGTGGAATCTGTTGTTTCAAATGTTGCCGTAGGCGCTGGACAGAATTTCTTTGAACGTAGCACGCAACCCAAACTGGGCAAAGTAACAATATCCTTTGTGGAATACAAATATCGTAAGGGGTTGCCAACCAGCCAGTATGTCGAAATGTTCCGCAAAGATCTGCATGGCATACCTGGTGCTGAAATCGTAGTGGATTTTGATAAGATGGGGCCACCCACCGGATTGCCTGTTGCTGTTGAAATAAGCGGCGAAGATATCGTTGAACTGATTGCGCTTTCAGAAAGGGTCAAACAATACATTGAATCGCTGAATATTCCGGGCATTGAGGAACTTAAATCAGATATGGAAGTAAGCAACCCTGAGCTGATAATCAACATTGATCGCGAAAAAGCCAATAAACTTGGCGTAAGCACGGCTTATGTTGGTATGACCATGCGCACAGCGCTTTATGGGAAAGAAATCTCAAAATTCAGGGATGGTGAAGATGAATACGATGTGCGGCTGCGTCTGCAGGAACCTTACCGTGATGATCTTCAAAGGTTGCTGAATATGACTATTTTACTTCCGGGTGGCGGCCCTAATGGAGTAAACAAGGAAATTCCTATCTCTGCCATTGCCGATGTAGAATTTGGCACCTCTTATGGCGGTATCATCCGTAAAGACCACAAACTGATGATAACCCTTGGCAGCAATGTGCTTGCCGGTTACAATGCCAATGATATTGTTAACCGCCTGAAACGGGAAATGAACAGTTTTGAAATGCCTGAAGGTTATGAAGTTGCTTTTGGAGGCGAACAGGACGATCAAAATGAAGCAGCAGGTTTCCTCGGCTGGGCCATGTTTGTAGCCATCGGGTTGATTTTTATAATTCTGGTTACCCAGTTTAACTCACTTAGCAAACCCTTCATAGTGTTGGTACAGGTATTATT
Organism: Bacteroidales bacterium; assembly: GCA_014860575.1. Classification (NCBI taxonomy): domain Bacteria; kingdom Pseudomonadati; phylum Bacteroidota; class Bacteroidia; order Bacteroidales; species Bacteroidales bacterium. The sequence continues at coordinate 17,081 of JACZJK010000005.1, read as the reverse complement.
CAGCATAATTGGTGTGCTGCTTGGACTTGTAATTTTCCAGCTTGACGTATCAGTAATCATGACGGGTATGGGGATTATAGCTGTAGCTGGCATTGTCGTGAAAAACGCCATCATTCTTATTGACTTTGCTGATTTGAAAGTGAAAGAAGAACCTGATCGTAACCTGCGCGAAGTACTGATTGAAGTTGGTGCAACCCGACTCACTCCGGTTTTACTCACTGCCGCCTCTACCATTCTTGGTTTATTGCCGCTGGCCTTAGGTATTAATATTGACTTCCAGGGTTTATTTACTTCTTTCCAACCGGATTTCTACATAGGAGGCGATAGCGCTTCTTTCTGGAAACCCCTGGCATGGACAATTATTTTCGGGCTCACTTTTGCAACTTTCCTTACACTTATTGTCGTTCCGGCAATGTACGTGATGGCAATACAAGCAAAATCATGGGTAAACCGCACAAGGTTAAGGTTTTCGTAACACAACCGCAGAAAATCTAAAACTAACTCCATTTTGCTATACGATGATTGATGATTAACCCCGCTGGTGCTCAGGTGCCGGCGGGGTTTTCCCATAATGCCACGAATTATAGATTCTATTCGTGTATTCATTGCTACTTTAAAGCAATGACCATAAATCAGCCACGAGAGATAAGTTCTGTGATCGCAAATATTAGAATCCTGCTGCCTGCCCGTCCTTCCTTGATTCGCTTGCGCCGAAATAGATTTTTCTTTCCTTATCATATTTGATGGCCTGGTAACCGCCAAAGCCTCCGTCCATAAAAACAACCTTGTGCCCCATCCGCATCAGTTCACGAATGGATTCATAGTCAAATCCGGTTTCAAGTTCCACCTCTCCCCTGCCGGGATTTGGCAAACCAATGGGATCGGATAAGCCGTTGTGGCTGATGCGTGGAGCATCGCCGGCCTCCTGAAGGTTCATGCCGAAATCAATGATGTTCATCAATATCTGAACATGGCCCAGCGGCTGAAAATCTCCACCCATCACACCAAAAGCCATGAAAGGATCACCATCTTTTGTAACAAAGGCCGGGATGATCGTATGAAACGGCCGCTTGCCTGGGGCAAAAACATTTGCGTGGTTTTCATCCAGACTGAAAAGTTCGCCCCGGTTTTGTAACATAAAACCAAGCTTCGGAGGAACCATGCCAGAGCCGAGACCGCGGTAATTACTCTGGATCAACGAAACCATATTGCCATCTATATCTGCTACTGTAAGGTAAATTGTTCCGCCATCCATCTTTTCACCGGCAGCATAAACTCCTGCACGGTCCTCATTAATAAGGTAGCGGCGTTGGGAAGCATATTCTTTTGAGATCAACCACTCAACCGGTACATCTGCAAAATCCATATCGGCATAGTATTTTGCGCGATCCTCAAAAGCCAGTTTTTTGGCTTCAACAAACAAATGAATATGGCGGGCACTGCCAAATGGAATGCTTGTAAAATCATAAGCTTCCAAAATATTCAGCATTTGTAATGCGGCGATTCCTTGTCCGTTTGGAGGCAATTCCCATACATCGTAGCCACGATAATTGATTGAAACTGGTTCAACCCAATCGGAATGGTGGTTTGCAAGATCTTCAAAACTCAGAAAACCACCTTGCTCCAGAATAAAATCAACCATCACCTTTGCCGTTTCTCCTTTATAAAACTCATCCCTTCCGTAAGCACCAATTCGTCGGTAGGTTTCAGCAAGCCAGGGATTTTTAAAAATATCACCTTTTTGCGGAATGTTTTTCCCATCCTGCGTATAGGTTTCATACACATTGGGGAACCTCTCACCATGAAGGCTTACACCACGCTGTAGATAATGAGCAATCAGTTCCGTAACAGGAAACCCCTGTTCGGCATATCTGATCGCAGGCGAAAGAATTTCTTTCATGTGCTTCTTCCCAAATTTTTGATGGAGTTCGAACCAGCCATCCACGCAACCGGGAACCGAAACAGGCAGCGGGCCATAAGCGGGAATTCGCTTGATTTCTTTTTCACGGAAATATTCAAGTGATAATGATTGCGGTGATCTTCCGGAAGCATTCAAGCCGTATAATTTTTGTGTGTTGGCGTCCCAAACGATAGCATACAGATCACCACCAATCCCACAGCCGGTGGGCTCCATCAAACCTAAAGCAGCATTGGCTGCAATGGCTGCATCCACAGCGCTGCCGCCTTGCTTGAGGATATCAAGCGCAATTTGTGTTGCCAATGGATGACTGGTTGCCGCCATTCCGTTGGCGGCAATTACTTCGGACCGGGTGGCGAAACTTTTACCGGTAACGCGATCCTGCGCATTTGAAAATTGTATCATAAGCATGGCTATGACTAATAATGAGAATATTTTCATGGGTTTCAGTTTTGTAAGACAAGTAGCAGGTTGAAACCCTAAAAGTAGTAAATTCCAATAATACCGCAGGAGAAGTCTTACTTTTGCAAACGAATCACATCTATTCCCAGATCCGCTAATTGATGAAAAGTAAGAAGCAAGGCAACAATAATCTGAAATTACACCGTAAAACCCATCGCATCTTTGCTATTATATTTCTATTTTTTTTTCTGATTCTTTCTGGCACTGGAATTTTATTGGGCTGGAAAAAACATAGCGCCGGAGTGATCTTGCCGGAAAGTAAGTCAGGAAGTTCAACCAATATTAATGAATGGCTAAGCTTTGATAGTCTGAGCACAATTGCTTTAAGCGTTTGGCATGATTCGGTTTCAGAAAATATTTCAGCTACCATTGCCCGGATTGATGCCCGTCCAGACAAAGGGATGGTGAAATTTGTGTTCGAAAACCATTTGACAGAAATACAGCTTGATGCCAGTACGGGTAGCGTGCTTTATGTTGGCAAGCGCTGGTCGGATCTGATTGAGCACCTGCACGATGGTTCATTCATTGACCGCTGGCTGGGGATAAATAATGAATACTTTAAGCTTACCTATATAACCCTTATGGGATTATCTTTGCTCACACTTTCCATCACAGGTTTCTTTCTATGGCGGCGAAACGGAATTAAAAGGTCGAAGCCATAAGATAATTTCCTGTCTTCTTCGTTATAATCCTGTGCGAACCCCGGATGCAACAACATGAAGATAATTTACCTTAGCAGCCATACGATGCAACCTTTTGATGCCCCGCTGCATCATGTATCATACGTTAAAACATTAAGCAATACAATCCTCTGATGGAAATGGATCAACTTATCAGAGGATGCCTTGATGGCAAGCGAAGTGCTCAAAAGCAATTTTATGAGTATTTCGCACCCAAAATGCTGGGTGTTTGCCTGAGGTATGCTGAGGATGTTGAAATGGCGGAAGATTTTCTCCAGGAAGGCTTTATAAAGGTTTTTACGAACCTTAAGAGCTACAGATCAGAAGGTTCAATTGATGGCTGGGTTCGGAGAATAATGGTAAATGCCGCACTTGAAATATTGAGAAAGAGTGATGTGCTGAAACACAGCGCGAACATTGAGACGGCTTATTCCGTTAGCGATGATTTCCCGGATGCATTCAAACAACTTACAACTGCAGAGTTGTTGAAACATATCCAATCACTGCCGGCAGGTTTCAGAGCGGTTTTTAACCTGTTTGCCATTGAAGGATACTCGCACCAGGAAATTGCTGAAATGCTCAAAATCAGTGAAGGCACATCCAAATCGCAATACGCCAGGGCAAAAGTCTGGCTTCAGAAAAGAATAGGTGAACGCAACTAATAATGACAGAAAAGAACGGACATACCAGTTTTGAAAAGGGATTCAGGGAATCTTTCGGGGATTTTATGCAATCGCCTGATCCAGCCGTTTGGTCCAGGATTGAAGCTGGTTTGCAACGCAAAAAGAGGATTATCCTTTTTGCCAGGTTTGCCGCCGCTGCTTCATTACTTTTGCTTTTCAGCGTTACCGGTTGGCTGGTGTTCCGTACATCTGACCCAGCATTGTTACATCCCTCTGGGGTTTCGCATCAATCAGAAAATGCAACTCCCGAGACCTCAACTCAATTGGTTCCTGAAACCACAATAGCCGAAAAAACACCTTCAATAATAAAGGAAACTAAAGAAAAGGTAAGCGGATCGGATCGGACCAAAGAACCGTCCAAACTTAAACCAGAAGTTTCCAGAGAAAAATCATCTGATCCTTCGCTAGCTGAAATTAACGAACCTACTCCAAAACCGGAGCCACCTGTTGATGATTACACAGGAGATCTGACAATAACAGATCCCATTGAAATTGCGGTTCAATCTGAACCCGTAGTTGCTGAACAAAAACTTCCGGCACTGGAAGAAGTCGAACGCCTGCTGGCTACGGAAGAATTTCTTCCCGAAAAACCTGAAGAGAAGAAATGGCAACTGGCTTTAGGCTATGGAACCATACAGGGTCAGGCAGTTACCGACGCATCAGAGGCTTATGATAATTTGGATGCGAATTTTGGCGGTGATCCTTTTTCGGCCAAACTTTCAACTGAAACGAGAGACTTTTCGAGTGTTGAAAACACTGTGCACTCACAACCCATTACCTTTGGGTTATTGATTCACAGAAGCTTCTCCGAAAATTGGGGCATGGAATCCGGTTTGTTGTACACCAAGCTGAAATCATCGAGTAGAACCAATCTGCAGAATGATGAATATACCCTTTACAGCAGTGAAGTGAATTATATTGGGCTACCGGTATCCATCAGACTCAACATGATTCAGGGACAGCGGTTTGGAATGTATATATCTCAGGGTGCGGTAATTGAAAAAGCAATAAGGGTTCGTTATACTACCAACATGTTTGTTTCGGAGGTGTTGAAAAGCACTGAACAAGGTATTTATATGGCTGAAGGAGTTCAGGTTTCATCGCTCACTGCCATTGGCTTTGAATACCGCTTAAGCAAATTGTTAAGTTTGTATGCCCAGCCTGGCCTTCAGGTCTTTTTCTTGAACCAGACACAACCTTACAACATCAGGAGTTCCAGCGCAATCTGGCCTTCGCTGCAAACAGGTTTGAAATTTCAACTTTAACGTTTTTTGATACTTCATAACGATTCATTTATTTACTATAAATCGAAGAACCAATTTTAAAATCAATATCCATGAAAACGAAAAAATTAGTTCCTGCGCTTCTTTCATCAGTGCTGCTCTTTATAGTGTTTCTGAGCGGCTGCCAGGATAAGGTTTACGAAAAAGTTACCTACACCGCCAATGTTCCTGTTTATATGAGCTTTGAAGAGTTCAGAGGCTCAGTGAAAAAGGAACCTGCCAGGCAACTCAACAGTCCCGGCAAAATATATTTCAAAGACAACCTGCTATATATCAATGAAACCGGGGCAGGCATCCATGTGATTGACAACACCAATCCATCTTCACCAAATGTTATCGCTTTCATCCAGGTTCCCGGAAATTACGACATGGCCATACGCGGAAATATTCTCTTTGCCGACAGCCATATTGACCTGGTGGCAATAGATATTACCGATCCTAATAATCCGGTAGAAGTGGACCGTTTGCAAAATGCTTTCCCAAATGTTTTACCGCCGATGGATATTGCCCTGCCAATTTCTGAACTTGATTTCACAAAAGGCGTGGTTGTTGGCTGGGAAGTAAAGGAACATACCGAAACCATTGAAAGGGGTTCAAGTCATAACAAGGATTTTGTACAGTTTGATGGCATGGGCATACCCCGCTTTGCCTCACAGGAATTAAGCTTCAACTCATCTGGTGGCACAGGGATTAGCGGCTCAATGGCCCGCTTCACCATTTTTGACGATTATATGTATACGGTTCATAATAATGCGCTCAAGCTTTTCAATATTTCCAATATTCCCGGAATAGCAGCTTCAACTTCAATCTCACTTGATAGGGTTGTGGAAACCATTTTCCCATACGATAACAAACTTTTCCTTGGAACCACTACAGGCATGCTGGTTTACGGACTCAGCAATCCGGCCAATCCGGTTTATATTTCAGCATTTGACCACATCAATTCCTGCGATCCGGTAGCTGTGCAAGGAAATTACGCTTATGTAACCCTGCGTTCAGGTAATAATTGCTTCGGGTTTACCAATCAGTTGGATGTTGTGGATATTTCATCCATTACCAATCCCTTCTTAGTAAAAACATACCCTTTGTATAATCCCCACGGACTTGGCATTGATGACAATGTACTGTTTATCTGCGATGGTGATGCCGGTCTGAAAGTTTACGATGCTACCGATCCGATGAATATCCATCTTCACCAATTGGCTCATTTTCCCGGGATTAAAACTTACGACGTGATTCCGCTGGGCGGTGTTTTAATGCTGATTGGCGCTGATGGTTTATATCAATATGATTACACTGATCTGAACAACCTTGTTCTGCTCAGTTCAATCACGGTAACACGAAAACAATAAATATTGCATTGTGCGCTTTCCCCGCTTTAATTTTTGGTTAATACTCGTTATGGTTATTGGGCTGCTCCCGTTCAAATGGGTAGCAGCCCAAAAGCTTCGTGGCGATGCCGTTTATTTAAGAAATGGTTCAGTTGTTACCGGTCACATTATTCAGAACGACAGCATCCGGGGTCTCAAAATATCCAATGATTGTGGTATATGGTTTTATGAACCTCATGAGATTGACAGCACCGGAAGATATTTTGGCGACAAATATTTTTCATCAAAAGAAAGAGGTTATGTAAACATAAGCAGCTTTGGGCTCTTGTTTGGATATGAAAATTTCCCAATTCCATCTTTGACCATGGTTCACGGCATGAAGGTCAATTCAGGCATTTCAGGAGGAGTTGGTATTGGCTATGAGTATTTTGACTGGGGCGTGGTTCCTGTCTTTGCTGATGCCAGGTATTATTTTCATGATGCAGGTTTTTCCCCCTATTTGCTTGCTCAGGCTGGCTATGCTATAACACTTGAACGAAATCCAAATAACAACTGGGGCAACCTGGTAAGAAGAAATTTCGGAGGGCCTTTGCTAAGTGTAGGTGCTGGGATTAGGGCAGGAATTTCAAAAAATTCAGCTTTCACATTCAGTATTGCCTATCGCTTTCAGAAATTATCCTACAAGACAACCAGCGAATGGGAACCAGGCACCACCAGAATAGTTGAAAATCATTACAACCGGATTGCTGTAACTGTAGGGTTTTTGTTTGAATGATTTGGATTGGGGTTGAGCTTACAGATGAGGTTTAATCTCAAAACTCACACAGACTTACCATCAAGGTCCCCTTTCCTTGCAAATATCTCTCTTTGACACGTAGTCCGGCCTGATGAAGAAGAGTATCCATTCCGCCATTTTTCTGATACTGTTTGAAGTTACAGTAATGATCACCTCCGGCAAGCCATTCAATCGTCCAGGTGAACCACCTGTAGAATCCTGCTTTAATAGGATAGGCATAGTCCACAATGATGATGCTTTTGGCGACCCTTTTCATTTCCTGTAGCACTTTCAGTCCAGCTTCAGGGCTAAACTGATGAAGGGCCAGAGAAATGACCGCTACATCAAATTCCTTATCATTGAACTGAGTGAGGTCAGTGGCATCCATCAGCAAAAACCTAGCATTTCTTATGGCTTTCTTTCTCACCTTCCTTTCAGCATACTTGATCATATTGGGATCAAGATCAATACCGGTTACCTTGGTTTCCGCAATCATTGTTATCATCAATGTAAGCGCTCCAGGGCCACAAGCTACATCCAGCACATTGCTGTGTTCTTTTATAAGCGAAGCTGCCCTTGTATGGGAAGAGTTTAGCATGGGATCAATTAGAATACTATAAATCATTTTGCAAAGATATTATTCTCGCCTTCAAAACAATCATCAGGGTTTACTCCATTTCTTTGATCTTATCAAAAGCTTCATTGTTTCCCAGATTTGATTATTTTTCAGCCGCAAAGGGGTTGAAGTGCTGGAGCCGGTTCCGCTGCGGGAGGAAATGCGGGCGAAAATTGAAAAAATGACAGACGTCTACAAGTAAGTTGTTGTATTCTAAGAATCTATTGATTCCGATTCCAGTTGAGCCTTGATCGAGGTTAATATCCTCAGCATCAACCCCGATTCAAAAGCCTCAATCAGTGCACCATCACAGAAGCGATCGCTGCGGACGATGGCGGTGATGAGTTTGCATTTTGCGGGAATATCAATGGTGTTGAAATCGAAATTTGGATTGCTGGCCATTTTCCTGCCCTCGTCCCAGGCCGACCCGTTGAAGTTGATGATAATGGGGTTTTCAAAAGTTGCTGGCACATTTTGCTTATATAAATTCACCCCATAATCATGAGTCATTCAATTGACAGCAACCGGGTGTAACACCAAAAACAGCAACAGCAATTTATTCTTGATTTACAAAATTATGACTTGGCCCAAGCGGGTAAAAGATAAAATCAATGATTTAAGCAGCAGGGAGGATGAGGAAAAATGTATAAAAATCTGAAATTGAGCCACTCAGGGGACTCGAACCCCCGACCCGCGCATTACGAATGCGCTGCTCTACCAACTGAGCTAAAGTGGCTGATATATTTTAAGAACTATTTTTTTGCTGATCTATCTCCTGATAGCTTCCGATAGGTATCGGAACGGGATGAGCAAAAGTGGCTGATGAAAGTCGGGGTGGCGAGACTCGAACTCGCGACCTCTACGTCCCGAACGTAGCGCGCTAGCCAACTGCGCCACACCCCGATCTATATTTTACTAAAGAACTATATATTCCACCGTTCTAAGTTGACAAATGGCAGTTGACAGTTGGCAAAAATCTGAACCTGCCTCGCCGCCAGGCGGATTGGTTAAACGAATCAAAAGTTATCCCGCATATGCAATATTGGCAAGCCCTAAATTGTAAGTGCCTTTTGGGAGATTAAACAATCACGCTACCTCATCAATCGCCCCTCGCCCCTTTTCCCTCGTCCCTTCTTCTTTGTCTCCCCGGAAGGACTCGAACCTTCGGCCCGATGATTAAGAGTCATCTGCTCTACCAACTGAGCTACGGAGAGATTTTATTATTTTCAAATAACGAACTTTTTATAAACCTGCCTACCTGATGCTCTACCTCCAGATAGTTATCGGGATGAGCTACGGAGAGATTATTCAAAACGGGGTGCAAATTTATAAAAACTTTATTGTCATTGGTTCAAGTTTAGCCCTAATATTCAGGAATTATCAAATTTTGTCTGTTCCTGACAAGTTTATGTAAATTCGCAAAAAAAATCAACTACTCAATTAAGCTTCCGCTATGGATTTCTACAAATCAATGTTGAGCCGGAAAAAACAAGGGCAAAAACAATTTACTGTATTGGTTGACCCCGACAAGCTGAGTTCGGATCAGGTTAAGACTTTAGCTCAAATCGGTCAGCAATCGGGCATTGACTGGTTTTTTGTTGGTGGCAGCCTGCTCACCCATAATTCTCTTGATCAGTGCATTAAAATAATCAAGGATCATTCTGACATTCCGGTTATCCTGTTTCCTGGCAACACCCTTCAAATGAGTACAAAGGCAGATGCCATCCTTTTCCTTTCTCTCATCTCGGGTCGCAATGCTGAAATGTTGATTGGAAGGCATGTTATTTCAGCGCCTTACCTGAAACTGAGTAATCTTGAGGTAATTTCAACAGGCTATATGCTGATCGAAAGTGGGAAACCTACAACGGTTTCGTACATGAGCAATTCGGTGCCTATTCCTGCTGATAAAGATGATATTGCAGCATGCACCGCCATGGCCGGTGAAATGCTGGGTATGAAGCTGATTTTTATGGATGCCGGCAGCGGAGCCAACACACCGGTTTCAGAAAGTATGATAACCACAGTAAGCAAATCCATAGATATTCCATTGGTTATAGGTGGTGGCATTAATACAACTGAAAAAGCTGTTGCTGCCTTCAATTCCGGTGCTGATATGGTTGTTATGGGAAATGCCATAGAAAAAGATATGACCTTGGTACCGCGCGTAATTGAAGCGATCTGAAAATAAAGATTTGTTTGCCTGATACAATCACTATTAAAACTTGCCTATGCTGAAGTTCAAAAAAATACCTCACACATTCGCCATCGTTTTTTTTATCATCCTTATTGCCGCGGTTCTCACCTGGATCATACCACCAGGAAAATATACAAGTGAGAAAATAGTAGTAAACGATAAGGAACAAACCGTTATGGTTTTCCGGTACGATCACAACCTGCCAGACGAAATGATTGAAACTGCCGGAAGTGGTGGCAAAATTCAGACATGGCAGGTTTTTGCTGCATTGTTTAAAGGTTTTGTAAAACAATCGGGCATTATCATTTTTATTTTAATGATAGGAGGTGCATTCTGGATCATGAACCAAAGCCGGGCAATTGATGTTGGGATTTTTGCATTCCTTCGTTTCACCCGTGGGCTTGAGCGTTATAAACTGATCCGAAAACTAGGCATGAACAACATCGTCCTGGTTTTGATCATGCTTATGTTCAGTGTTTTCGGGGCGGTTTTTGGAATGAGCGAAGAAACCATTGCTTTTGTCATCATCCTTGTTCCACTTGCAATCAGAATGGGTTATGATTCCATTATAGGTGTTTGCATGGTTTATGTGGCAGCACATATTGGTTTTGCAGGTGCGATCCTAAATCCTTTCACCATTGGCATCGCACAGGGACTAGCCGATATTCCACTTTTTTCCGGAATAGAATACAGGATTTTTTGTTGGGTAGTGCTGAACCTCGCCGGTATATCGTTCATACTTTATTATGCTCACAGGGTTAAGAAAAATCCACGGCTTTCACCTGTTTATGAAGAAGATGCCTATTGGCGCGAAAAAGCCGAAGGAGATCTGGAGAAAATAGAATATCACACACCCTTATCTGCATGGATTGTTTTTGGGTTGGTTCAAACTGCATTGATTATCTTTTCATTTATTTACCCGGTTTCCACACTTACGGTTGGTAATTCAAGTATTACAATCAGTGTCATTCCGATTTCAGCAGTTCTTTTTGCAATCGGCGGGTTGATAACTCTAAGAAAATCAGTTCACTTTTTTATTCTCCATCTTCTGGCATTTACGATCCTCTACCTGATTATCGGTGTGATGGGTTATGGCTGGTATGTAATGGAAATAGCCACCTTGTTTATGGCCATGGGTATTAGCGCCGGCCTGTCAATGTCGCATTCTGCCGATAAAATTGCAAGGTTATTCCTTGAAGGTGTGAAAGACATTCTTGGGGCAGCGGTTATTGTGGGCTTAGCGGGCGGCATTATTGTGATCCTTGAAGATGGTGGTATCATTGACACCATTTTGTACGGGCTCTCTAAATCAATGTCAGACTTTGGCGATATTGCGTCCATCGGGGTGATGTATGCCATTCAAACGGTCATAAATGTTGTGATCCCTTCCGGTTCGGCAAAAGCTGCCATTACGATGCCTATCATGGCTCCATTCTCTGATTTGATAGGTATTTCACGTCAGGCTACTGTGATGGCTTTTCAGTTTGGCGATGGGTTCACAAACATGATTACCCCCACTTCCGGAGTGTTGATCGGGGCACTTGGTGTTGCGCGCGTGCCTTACGAAAAATGGGTGAAATGGGTGATCCCGATGCTGGTAACACTCATTATTCTTGGGTTTCTTTTGCTGATCCCAACGGTTACGATGCAGTTAAACGGGTTTTAAACCATCCTGAATATAGCCTGAATAATTCCTACCGCCAGGACGCTCCCGATAGCTATCGGGAGGCGCAAAGATTTGATTTAAAATCAGTAGTGTCCGGATAACACTTGTTTATCCACTACTACGCGGAACTCGTATCACTACGAAGCAGATTCGCTGCAGGCGATAAAGTATTGTAGTAAAAAGTAACCCAATTAATACAAATACCTCGTAGAGGTTTCAGGCTACGCGGAATTTGTAATTCCGCCAGACAAATAAGCACGCTGGTTGCAAAATTCTGATCACATCATATCCGTCAGACCGCCTGGAGCGGTCGGACGGATTTTTGTTTTTACCTCAACAACATTGCGCTTCCCATTACGCGGCGCAGGGTGCGGTCGTGGAAGTAAGACGGCAGTTCGTACGTAATCACGTATGAGTAAACATCCATCTGGCTTGGCTCACCATTGAAAGTACCATCCCAGCCTTTTGTAATATCATCGGTTTCGTAAAGCAGTTGACCCCACTTGTTATAAATGAGCATGTTGAAGTTTTCGAGCAGAACCTTAGGTACTACCGGTCCGAATGCATCATTCAAACCATCGCCGTTGGGCGTAAAGGCGTTCGGGATCAGCAATTCAATATCACATGGAACCAGCGTTACAGCAGCAATGTTGACGCATCCGTTGCCATCAGTTACTTCAACCCAATAATCTCCGTCGCTGATAGCATAATATTGTGCTTCAACGCTGCCATCCTGCCATTTGTAAGCCATGTAGCCAATTCCTGGTTCGAGCCATACCGGTTCGTCAATACACAAAATATCATCGCCACCCAGACTGACTTCAGGAATCGGGTTCACAACAACATTGAGCTCAGCAATGGTATCGCATCCAAAATTGTTCATTGCAACAAGTGTGTATGTACCTGTGTGGAATAAGCCAAGATATCCGAGCGACCATTCTGAACCATTGTGGGTCAAACCGTTTGGACCTTGCCACTGATAAGTAACATTCTGGCTGTCCTTTGATTCAGCTTTAAGCGAATGCCATGTGCCTTCGCAGAAGCTTCCATCGCCGGTAATTGATAGTTGCGGCGAAGGCAGAATTTCAACAGCTCCATGTGTATAAATGGTTGGGATGGGGTAACCACCGGCAGCTAGGAAGACGCATGTAGGCAATTGCCAATCGAGTAGGCTCATTCCTGCTCCAATACCGGCAAATTCCATATAGAGCAATCTTTCATCGGGTGGTATTGTGATGGGAACAGATGTTTCGAACGCAATAACCAATGATCCTGTTTTAGGACTATAGCTGCTCATCATTCCTATTTGCAGTGAAGGATGGATATTTGTGATATTGATAAAATTGAGAATTTCATCATCAAATTCCAGCTCCAGTGTAAATCCGGTAATTTCCTCAAATCCGAATGCAATAATCGGTATTTCAACGATGGAGTTCAAACATCTTGAAATTGTTCCAGCTATCAGTTCAACTTCGCCGGTAACAATGTTCTGGATGATGAACGGCATTTTTGCAATACATCCATTTGCATCGCGAACCCAAACAACATAATTGCCCGGTACGAGGCCAGTGATGAACCTTGAATCCTGGTAATCGAACCCATTGATGGAATATTCAAGTGGTACAGCCATGCTGCTGGCAACAATCTCAGCCATTCCATTGGGCTGGGCATCTACTGCATCGGTTGTGATGATTGTGATGATCTGCGGCAATGGGTTCACAGTTATAACAGCAGGCCCTACTAATGCTGTGTTCGGATAACCGTTGGCATCTTCCACGTTAAGAATCCAATAACTGGTTGTAGCTGTTGGTGTAAGCAACAGCTCAGTTGAGAAATCGGTGATATTATCAACAGTTAATGTGTCAATACCATCGGTATAAGTGAAACTGAATGGCGGCGTTCCTGTGAACAATACGGTTAGTGCAGCCATTTCTCCGTAACAAACCGGAGGCGCATCAACAAAGCTTGCAGTTGGCAGCGGTTCAAGCACTACCATTTTGCCAACCTTGAGGTTCATACAACCTGCATCAGTATGAGCGGTAACTTTATAGAAATAAATACCCGGCGTTTCCCACATTACTGTAACTGTAGGACCTACGCTTCCACCAACAAAATATGCATCGGTGATTGGGCAATTGCCATTAGTGGTCGCAAAATTTACTCCAACTACATCAGAATAAATATCCCAATAGTAGGTGTCGTTTTCGAATACGACCACGCTTAGCTCGCTGGTATGGCCTGCATGCACCACGCCTGACTGCGCCATGGATTGTTCCATGGCCATCAGGGCAGGCAGCAGGAAGAACAGCAACCTCGTTAAGTTTATAAATAACCGTCTCATAATAAAGTTTAAAAGATTATTGCTTGAACCAATTTTTTCATTTTTTAAGGTTTTTTGCTTACCCGCCCGTTTTACGCCAGGCGGGCAAGCTTTACCTTATTTTAATCACTTCCAACACCTGCTACCCTTCTCACTTAGTCATGAATTCCACCAGGACACTACCCCTGGTTTCCTTCTCCAATTTCTGCCTCTGTTGCTGCCGGAATCTTACGGATAAACCTTCAGCAGTAGGCAACACAATCACTAATTCACATTCACTAATTCAAATTTTACAACTACATATATTTTATATAAATTCTTTGTTATCAATTTTTTACTTGTGGGTTTTGCCTATCAGCACCCACCACTTTAGTTAACCACGGGCAAGCTTCCCACACCCTGGTGGGAGCTTGCACCTGGTTTCTTACCATTTCAAGAAACTCTTGAATTTTCTCAACAATGCATATTCGTTCTTTTTGATCTTTCTTGCTTTGATCCTGCATACCAGAATTTTGGCTGGCAGCAGACCTTGTTATATTCTTTTTCATGTTACGTTGTTCATTGTGGTCATTTATACCTCAATCAATTCTTGATAGATTGCCGATTTACCGGCGATCACGAAAATCTTCAATTTCAATGTTGCTATTTTATTCATGTCAGAATTCTATTTCCCATAACTCATCTTCAATAGTTCATTTCAATAAAATCAGCTATGTGGTTATGCCTGTCTGGTTATGCTTTGGTTTTACCGCGACAGGTATGGATCACCCAGTCCCTGGCAGGAGGGACATAAGGCAAGCGCATCCTGCCTAAAGTATTGGCAGATTGTAATTCATCAAAACAATAACCAACCCGCGAACCCGATGTCCCGCATTTCCAATTCCCAATCCTACTGCGGGCATCCGGGTTCTCCAATCTTGAATGTTGAATCATAAATATTGAATCTATTAGACCTTCCCTGCTTTTGATCCTGGTGGGAGGGCGGCCCCTGCTTTTATGATGCAACTGAATTAATTTAAACCTCATATTATCATGTCTTTAGTGTTTCAATTATACTGTGTTAAGGGTTTGGAGTTCACATAGCTTTAGCCAAACACTACCCATCTTGCCAATGCCAGACTGCTTGTAATTGGCACCCGGGAATACACTTAACCCATTCGTCCAGTGATCCATAACCTTACATATAATTACCGCATCGCGGTGTTAAAACCTGGTCTGACAACGGGCACAATATGCGCCTTTTGATCCGTTGGTATCCAACAGCCTCGTCTTCAATTCCTGGAGGCCCGTTGTCTTATATCATCGCCCATTCCGGGCTCGTTCATTATCTGCTGTAAGCAACAGTTTGCGTTCTCAATCTGAGCTCCTTTGCAAGCCACGGACTATGAAAATGTCATAGCTTGCTTCCACCACGCTAAACACAAATTGCTGTTGCCTCCATACCATGTTCAACTGTTACGGTTGAACCTGTGGTTCGAAGTTCAAGCCACCGCCTGGCAGTACTGTAGGTCTGGCTTTTAATGTATGAAGCGCATGATCCGGTGCATTATCATCATCAAGATCAGCCATCAGATCAACAGGAATTTCGCAGGCATCCCAACGTACATTTGGCTGGTTTGCTGAATTTATACCTGCAACAGCAAGTGTTATCGGTGTGTCATTCAAACCTTCATAATTATTGTTGTTGATTTCGAGCCACACGAATACGGAAACACCATTTTGAGTATTTGGCACAAATGTTTCAACCGTAGGGCCTGCAACAGTTGTATTGAAAAAAGGACCGCCGGCCAGCATAGTCGCAGTAGTAAAATTGTTTTCGTAGTTCCAGTAAATATTGGCAGTCTGGTCATCTTCCAAACCGAATATCCTCAATGAAAGATCATAGGATTCCGTAAAGTTTGCTGCTACAACTTCGTAGGCCAGTATATTCTGACCAAAGTCGTACATCATTTCACTGTTGACCATGTCATACACTGCACTCTCAATATCACTTACACATGATTCAGCATCAATATCGTAGCCAGCGGTTCCAATGTTTAAGATATTTACGAGAAAAGCATTGATTGGATTGATACGGTAAACCTTGAGGTTATCAGCGCAGCCAATCATGTCAGGGGCTTCGTAATGGATAGCCAGGAAAAGTGGATTGGTAGCATCAACCTGTGCAAGGCCCGAAGATTTCCATGTGATGGTGGTAGTTGTTGGTGAAGTCGCACCTGGTGTGCTATTCCTATAGTTGGTGGCTCCTGTTGCAATAAAGTCGCCACCAGCAGCTTCCTGGTTGGCTGTGAGCGTGCCTCCTGAGATGAAAGATGTGTTATTAAAAGTGGCAAACCAGTATGCGGTACCTCCAGCGGGAATTATCTCGGCTGAATACTCATAAGGAACACCTGCAATAGGATTTAGCGGTCCTGTTTCGCAGTCGGTTAATGGTCTGGGTCCTGAACCCTGGGTTGCTCCCTGACCGAATACTACAGAAATACTTGCAAATAATGCCACGATGATTAAAACCATTTGTTTTTTCATAATTGTAAAATTTAGTGTTAATGAATTGTTGTTGAAATTGTGATTTTGCCTGTTGCTTTGCAATGGCTGATAATCTGATGTAGTGTTTAATAAAGATTCCATGACTAATTGTTTTTTAAAGTTTAACATGTTTTTGGGTCCGTAAAAACCCTTTTTTGCTTAATAAGCCGGATCCGTAAAAACCCGTCTTTTTGTTGATTGCCTGAGTCCGTAAAAACCCGGCTTTCGTTTTTTCATCTGGGTCCGTAAAAACCCATCTGATGTTTCAAAGGCATTTTCAATTTTAAAGGCTTGCTTGCTGTTTTTCCATAGGCGTTTGTTTTTGTTACTACTCGGTTAAATATTTTGTTCAAGGTTCATAGTTCAAGGTTCAATGTTTTGTGTTGCTGGTTACTGGTTGCTTGATTTAGGTCATACAATTGTCATTCGGTTGTCATACTTTGTTGCTGGTTGCTAGTGTTTTTTGTCTTGTCTCTTGTTTCTTGTTTCTTGTCTCTTGTTTCTTGTTTCTTGTCTCTTGTTTCTTGTCTCTTGTTTCTTGTCTCTTATTGCTGGTTACTGATTTCTTCTTCTCTTCGTGCCTTCGTCCTTTTCTCTTTCTCCCTTTCTCCCCTTCGCCCTTTCTCC